>JALZBI010000445.1 GCA_030947565.1 Actinomycetota bacterium | reverse complement strand
GAGCAGGGCGGCGAGCGTCACGATGATGACGACGACCGGCCGGGCCTGCACGAAGCGGGCCAGCGCGGAGAAGACCCCGCGGTCCGGACCCGTCTCACGCCGCCGGGGGACGAGCCGCTTGGCCCCCAGCGCGCAGAGGGCCGGGAGCAGGGTCAGGTCGACGACGAGGGCGACCAGGACGATCGATACCCCGGCGGCGCCGATGGCCCGGACGATCTCGGCCTCGAAGATCATCAGCCCGCTGAGAGCGATGGCCACCGTGAGGCCGGAGAAGAGGACGGTGCGGCCCGCGGTGGCGACCGTGCGCGACGTGGCGGTGACGATGTCCTCGCGGGTGAACGTATGCCGCCGGTGGCCGGTGTCGGCCGCGGCGACGGCGCCCAGCTCCTCCCGGTAGCGGCTCACGGTGAGCAGGCCGTAGTCGATCGACAGGCCGAGGCCGAGCAGGGTGACGACGTTGACGACGCTCGCATCGAGGTCGATGAGGTGCGAGAACCCGAACAGCGAGGCCAGGCCACCGCCGATCGCGACGATGGACCCGATGATCGGCATCCCCGCGGCGACGAACCCGCCGAAGACGACGACCATGACGAGGAACGACAGGGGCAGAGCGATGCCTTCCCCCTGGCGCAGGTCGATCTCGATCTGGCCGGTGATCGCGTCGGTGAGCGGGCGGACCCCACCGACGTCGCTGGTCGCCCCGGGGAAGGCGGCGCCGATCGTGCTGAACTGGCGTTCGGCGGCGTCGTGGGCTGAGGTCCGCTGAGAGCTGCTCAGGTCCTTGCCGAACTGCGCGACCGTGACGAACCCGCCACCGGACGCCGAGCCGCCGCGCAGGAACGCGCTGGCCGCCGGGTTGGCCAGCCCCTGAGGCAGGAGCAGGGGTGACGTGACCGCCGTGACCCCCGGGATCAAGGCCAGGGCCTGGCTCGCGCTCGTCGCGGTCGCCACCGCGGCCGGATCGGTGAGGGTGGCGCCGCGGACCTGGAGGGTCAGGCTGTCGGCGCTGACGGTGTTGGCGGCCAGGATCGTGCTGCCGGTTGTCGACTCGCTCGGTGCGGTGGGCGCGCCACTGTGCAGCCGCTGGAAGAGGGACTCGCCGGTGACCCCCCCGACGGCCACGGCGAAGGCCGCGGCGGTGAGGACGACCCAGACGAGGACGAACCGCCAGGGGTGCCGGGCCGCGAGCGCGCCCAGCCGGGCCAGCCGCGTGGGCTTCGAGGTGCTCGCTGTGCCCGGGGTCGTTGGCGGTGGCGTCGGCGGCGGCACCCGCCCCTGGTCAACGACGGCGGCCACGAGCACAGGGTATGCGTCGTGGCCGGACGGCCGCTGGGGACCGGCTGCTGCTGACTACGCTGGCGGGCGATGAGCGGCACCCGGCCCGACCGGCATACCGGCACCTCCCCGACGCCGACGGTCCTGACCCCATGGCAGGCCGTCGTCGGCTTCGGAGTCGTCAGCCTGGCGGCCGACATGGTCTACGAGGGGGCCCGCGCCGTCACCGGGCCGCTGCTGGGGCAGCTGGGCGCCACCGCCCTGCTCGTGGGGGTGGTGACCGGCGCGGGGGAGGCGGCCGCCCTCGTCCTACGGCTCGTCTTCGGGACGGCCGCCGACCGGACCGGGCGCTACTGGGGCCTGACGCTCACCGGCTACGCCATGACCGCGGTCACCGTGCCGCTGCTGGCGGTGACCCCGTTCGTCGGGGCGGCCGGCCTTGCGCTGGCCTGCCTGCTCGTCCTCGCCGAACGGGCCGGCAAGGCGGTGCGGTCGCCCGCCAAGTCGACTCTGCTCTCGTTCGCGGCGGAGGGGGTCGGGCTGGGCCGAGGGTTCGGGGTGCACAAGGCGCTCGACCAGGTCGGCGCCTTCGCCGGACCGTTGGCCGTCGCGGGCCTCGCCGCGCTGACCGGGGCGCTCTGGCCGGGGTTCGCGGCGCTCGCCGTGCCGGGGGCAGCGTCCCTGCTCCTGTTGCTGTGGCTGCGGCGCCGGGTGAGTGCACCCGCGGCCCCGGATCGGCCGGTCGAAATCCCCAACGTGCGGCAGCCGCGGCTCCCGAGGGCGTTCTGGATGTTCGCGGCGTCGTCGGCGGCGGCGACGGCCGGGCTGGTCACCTTCGGGGTCATCGCCTTCCACCTCAGCCGTCAGCGGCTCGTCTCCGACGCCCTCATCCCCGTCGTCTACGCCGGCGCCATGGCGGTGGAGGCGCTCGCGGCCGTGGTCGTCGGCCTCCTCTTCGACCGGCTGGGGGGTCGGGTGCTCTACGCCCTTCCGTTCCTCGTGGCCGCGGTGCCGGCGTTGGCGTTCGGCGCCCGCCTGACGTTGGTGCTGGCCGGGGTGGCGCTGTGGGGGGCGGCCACGGGCCTTCAGGACTCGACGGTGAAGGCGCTGGTGGCCCAGCTGGTGCCGGCGGGGCGCCGGGCCACGGCATACGGGCTGTTCGCTGCGGTCCAGGGCGGGGCAGCGCTGGTGGGAGGCACCCTGGCGGGTGCGCTCTACGAACGGTCGCTCCCGGCGCTGGTCGTCATCGTCGGGGTGACCCAGGTCGTGGCGCTGG
>JALZBI010000444.1 GCA_030947565.1 Actinomycetota bacterium | reverse complement strand
GGCGCATCCGCACCTGCTGCCGTAGCGGCAGCGCCTCAGGTGGCCCGGCCTCGAGGAACTTGGCGAGCCGGGTCTGGGCCGCCTGGTAGCGCGACGCCATCCCGTCGTTGTACGCCGCCTTCTGCTTATACATGAGCACCAGCGCCTTGAGCTTGGCGTGCTCCTCGTCCCAACGCCGGCGCAGCTCGTCGAGCCGGGCCAGCCGGTCGACGCGGGCCTGGTGGTAGGTCGCGAAGGGCCCCGGATGCACCCACAAGGTCGACCCACCGCCCCCGGGCTCGAGGGTGGCGATGCGGGTCGCGACCCGGCTCAGCAGCTCGCGGTCATGGCTGACGAAGAGCACCGTCTTGGGCGACGCGACGATCTGGTCCTCGAGCCACCGCTTGGCGGGCACGTCGAGGTAGTTGTCCGGCTCGTCGAGCAGCAGCACCTCCTCCGGCCCGCGGAGCAGCGCTTCGAGCACGAGCCGCTTCTGCTCGCCGCCGGACATCGTGCCGACGCGGCGCCACTGCGCCGTGTCGAACGGCAGGCCGAGGGCCGCGGTCGTGCAGACGTCCCAGAGCGTCTCGTACTCGTAGCCGCCGGCGTCTCCCCAGTCGACCAGGGCCTGGGCGTAGGCCATCTGCACCGCTTCGGTGTCGTCCTCCATCATCGCCAGCTCGGACCGGTCCACAGCCTCCGCGGCCGAGCGGATCTTGGCCGGGGCGACGGTAAGCAGCAAATCGCGCACGGTCGTGTCGTCACGGACCTTCCCGACGAACTGCCGCATGACGCCCAGCCCGCCGCTGCGGGTGACCGCCCCCTCGTCGGCGGCGAGGTCGCCGCCCACGATCCGGGTCAGCGTGGTCTTACCGGTGCCGTTCGGGCCGATCAGCGCGACCTTGGCACCCTCGCCGACCCGCAGCGACACGTCGGTCAGCAGCGGCCGCCCGTCCGGCAGCGAGAAGTAGACCGAGTTGACGTCGACATGCCCCACGAGGAGCCAGTCTCCCAAACCTGGGGTATGCCGTGCGCCGGATTTTTCAGGGCGGTGGCGGCTCGTCGGCCGGCTGCCGGCTCAACGACCGCACCGCCCGCGCCTCCTGCGCTCGCGCCGCCAGATCGGCGTCCGGCGGGTAGTCGACCTCCTCGAGGCTGAGCCCGTGCGGCGGCATGACGAGGACGCCGGAGTCGCGCCGGCCCTGCCCCAACACGTCGACCGGCCAGTCCGGGTCGCGGCGGCCGTCACCGACGGGGACGAGCGCGCCGACGAGGCTACGCACCATGGAGTGGCAGAAGGCGTCCGCGACGACGGTGGCGGCAACGACGCCCTCGTCCAACCGGACCCAGGAGAACGCGAGGAGGGTGCGCACCGTCGTCGCGCCCTCCCGCCGCTTGCAGAACGCGCCGAAGTCGTGCAGGCCGACGAGCTGGGAGGCGGCCTCGTTCATCGCCGCCACGTCGAGGGAACCACGCACCACGACGGTGTCGCGGCGGCGCAGCGGGTCGTGCGCGGCCAGGTCGTCGGCGAGCCGGTAGAGATAGCGCCGTGAGCGAGCCGAGAAGCGGGCGTCGAACCCGTGGGGCGCCGCTCGCAACCGCCGGATGCCGATGTCGGCCGGGAGCACTCCGCGGAGGCGGGTGCGCGCGGCGTCCTGCGGCTCGCGGTCGGACCGGCCCGGGAGGGCGGCCCAGGCATCGGGTTCGATGTCGGCGTGGGCTACCTGACCACGGGCGTGTACGCCGGCGTCGGTGCGGCCCGCGACGGTGAGCCGCACCGGTGCCGGAGCCCGGAGCACCGTCGTCAGCGCGGCCGACAGCTCACCCTCGACGGTGCGGCGACCCGGCTGCTGTGCCCAGCCGGAGAAGTCGGTGCCGTCGTAGGCCAGATCGAGCCGCACCCGCACGACGTCGCCCAGGACCTCGCTCACGACCACATCCGGCTAGCCGGAGGTGCGCTGGAGGACGCCGCGCAGGAAGGCCGCCTGTCCGAGGTGCTGCACCGCGTCCTGCTCGATGCTGACGAGGCGAGCCAGCAGCGTGACGGGCGGGTCCCAGCCGGGGTCGACGACCCGCTCGTAGTCGGTCTCGTCAAGGCTCTCGACGAAGGCCAGGGTGTGGTCGTTGACCGCACGGTGGTACGCCCTCAGCAGGTTTGCTGGGGCGTGCACCTTGTCGACCTGGTCGGACGACATGCCGTAACCCACGGTGTCGTCGCCCACGTCGAGACCGAACCGGTCGGCGAAACCCTCGCTCGGCCAGACCTGTTCGGCATCGCGGCCCAGGGCTTCCTCCGCGGCCGCCACCTGCCCGTCCTGCATGCGGGCGGTGTGCCAGATGAGCCAGGCGACGGTGTTGGCGTCGGGGTCGACCCGGCGGGTGAGGTCCGGTTCGGAAAGTCCGTCGAGGGCGCGGGTGACGAGTTCGGGGGTTCGGCCGAAGGCGTCGAGAAGCACAGCGGTGGCACCAGCAGGGGAACGAGATGGCATACCCCGAACCTAACGCTCGTGTCCGCGCCCGCACTTCCCAGCACCGCCCTGCACCGGCCCCCCAAACGGTTCGTGCTCCGGACCGCCCCCA
>JALZBI010000443.1 GCA_030947565.1 Actinomycetota bacterium | reverse complement strand
CGTCAACACGTGTCTCGACGTGACGGGCGGGGCACTGGTCTCGGGCACCACCGTGCAGCTCTGGCAGTGCAACGGCACGGCCGCCCAGCAGTGGTCCAAGCAAGGCGACGGCACGATCCGCACGACCAACGGACTGTGCCTCGACGCCGTCCAGGGCGGCACGGGCAACGGCACCCGCGTCCAGATCTACACCTGCAACGGCACCTCGGCGCAGTCCTGGGTGACGGCGTAGCCCGGCTCGGTATGCGTCCGAAGCGTCAGTTGTCCTGTCCGACACCGCGATCAGGTGCACCCATGTCCCCGGTCGCGGGCGTGCCGTCGACGAGGCCGTAGCGCAGGAACACGGTGCCCTTCTCGCCGGCGACCGGGGGTTCGAGCAGGGCCAGGTTAGTGGGCACCGCGCCGCCGTCGAAGACCTTCTTGCCGACGCCGAGCACGATCGGATGCACCCAGAGGTCGAGCCGGTCGAAGAGCTTCTCGCGCAACAGGGTCTGCACGAGGTCGAGACTCCCGACGACGGTCACCTGCTCGTGTCGGTCGCGGATCTCGCGCACCGCGGCGGGCAGGTCCGGGCGGAGCTGGGACGACCCGGCCCACGTGAGGTCGGGTCGGCCCCGCGACGCCACATACTTCGGAATCCGGTTGAACAGCGTGGCGAACCCGTCGTCCTCACCACCCTCCTGGTGCGGCCAGTACCCGGCGAAGATGTCGTAGGTCCGCCGCCCCAGCAGGAGCGCGTCCGTCCCCTCGTACGCGTCGGACACCTGGCCACCGGACGCCTCGTCCAGCAGCGGTGCCTGCCAGCCGCCGAAGGTGAACCCGTCCGGGTCCTCCTCGGGGCCGCCGGGCGCCTGCCCGACGAGGTCGAGGGTGGCGAACAGCTCGATGGTGATGCGGCCCATGCCGTGCTCCCGGTCAGTTGTTGTCGTCCCAGTGTCTCGGTCAGGAAGTAGACCAGCGAGAGGCGCAGGACTCATCGCGCCCCGAGCGCCAGTTTCCGGCCCACGCCAGGACGGGACCGGTGCAGTCGATCATGGCTCCCGCACCGGCAGCTCGAGCACATAGCCCGCCTCGGCCGCGGGAGGCGACGGGTATGCCGCGGTGTACCCGTGCCGCTGGGTCAGGCCCGCGTCGGCCCAGCGCTCGGTGCGGGCGTTGCGGTAGTTGAACCCCAGCGTCGCGCCGGGCGGCGCGCCGATCACCACGCGCGCGAGGGCGGCGTCGTCGGGGTGGTTGAAGACGTCGCCGTTGCTCGAGACGAGGTAGTGCTGCGCGGGCGCCGCGGCCACGAGGGCGGGGAGGACGTTGCTCTTGCTCCCGTGGTGCGGCAGCTTGACGGCATCCACGGGAAGCGCCGGGCGACCGCGCGCGGCGGCCACGGCCTTGAGCCCGGCCGTGAGCACCGGCCCGAACGCGTCCGCCCCGAGGACGACACTGGCGCCACGGTGCTCGACGAGCAGGGCGATGCTGCTGCCGTTGGGGATCGAACCGTCCCTGGACGTCGACCGGGCCGCGATGGCCGCCAGGTCGTCGAGCGGCCGGAGGAGGTCGGGCGGCCCCTTCAGATCGCGGTCGCGTGCACGCAGCGCCCGGTGGAGGAATGTCGTCCAGGAGGTCCTCAGGGCCGTGAGCCGGCTCTCGGTCGGCGACAGGACCGTGACCCGGGGTCCCTGGGCGACGGTCACCTCCAGGAACCCGGATGTCGGGTCAGTGACGACCGCGCGCCCACCGAACGCCTGGTTCCACGGCAGCGGTTGCGCGCCGCTCCCGGCCGCCGGGCCCGTGAGCGCCGCGACGACGCTCTCGCCCTGGTCGACACTGCGGGACAAGCGGCGCTCGCCGAGATGCGTACGCCCGTTGAACCAGACGTCGCCGACGTCGCGGGCCAGCGCACTGGCCAGGAACGGGACCATCCCCCCGATGTGGTCGCTGTCGATATGAGTGACGACGACGACGTCGAGGTGCCGGCTGCCCGGTGCCAGGCGCCGCAACCGCGCCTCGAGCAGGGGCCAGGTGTCGGGCGGCCCGCCGTCGACCAGCATCCGCCAGACCGTCCCGTCGGCTCGGACGCACTCCACGAGAAGGCAGTCGCCAAGCCGCGCCGGGAGCACCTCGATCCGGATCGCCGTCGCCACCGCTGCCTCCGCCCACGTCTCAGGTGGCCCCCACCGTCCCATACCGCGTCCGCACCGCTGCCCGCGCACCTCCCACCCGTGGCAGTAGGGGCAGTGCAGCACGCTGCGACCCCACAGCGCACGGACGCCGGGTACGTCGGGCAGCTGGTCGACGAGCCCGGTGGCGAGGACCAGCCGCCGGGCGCGCAGCGCCTCGCCTGCGTGCAGCCTCAGGTCGAACCCGTCACCGGACCGGGCCACCGTGAGCACCGCGTGTGGGCCATGCACCACTTGCATCCCGTCGTGCTCAAAAAGCAAGGCAGGACGTGGCCGACGATCCCTACTGGATCCCGCTGCGGGAGAAGCCCTGCACGAAGTAGCGCTGGAAGACGAGGAACAGCACCACCATCGGCGCCACGGTGAGCAGCGCAAAGGCCATCGTGCCGCCGTAGTCC
>JALZBI010000107.1:1950-7229 GCA_030947565.1 Actinomycetota bacterium | reverse complement strand
CCGGGGGCAAGTCCGCTCTCGTCTCGATCCCCCGCGACTCCTACGTGCCGATCCCGGGGCACGGCACCAACAAGATCAACGCGGCGTTCTCGATCGGCGGGGCCAAGCTGCTGACCCAGACGGTCGAGCAGGTCACCGGCATCCACCTCGACGGCTACCTGGAGATCGGGTTCGGCGGCTTCGCCAACGTCGTCAACAGCCTTGGTGGCGTGGAGGTCTGCGTGCCCTTCGACATGAAGGACCCGGAAGCCGCCATCGACCTGAAGAAGGGCTGCCAGACCCTCGACGGAGCGACGGCGCTGGGCTACGTGCGGGCCCGCAAGTCCGACCCGCGGGGCGACATCGGCCGGGCCGAGCGCCAACGCCAGTTCCTCGGCGCGGTGCTGAAGAAGGCGGTTACCCCGTCGACCGTGCTGATCCCCTGGCGCTACAAGTCGTTCGCCGACGCGACCGCCAGCGGACTCACGGTGGGGCAGACCACACAGCTCGCCGACGCCGCCCGCATCCTCCAAGCGCTGCGCGGTGTGGACGGTGGTGACACCCTCTCGCTGGTGGTTCCCATCGAGACGGCGGCCCTTCAGACGTCCAACGCCGGCGTGGCGGTGAAGTGGAACAGCACGCAGGCCAAGGCGCTGTTCTCCGCGCTCCAGAACGACGAGCCGCTCAGCGTGCCGCCAGCCGGGACCACCGGCAACTGACGGACCGGTCGGCGGGCACGAACCCCGATCACATCGGTGTCAGGCACCACATCCGGCGGTCAGGCCCGTCGAGAGGTCCGGGTCAGCCCAGCAGCTGGCGGGCCATGACGACCCGCTGGATCTGGTTGGTGCCCTCGTAGATCTGCGTGATCTTCGCGTCGCGCATCATCCGCTCGAGAGGGAAGTCCTTGACGTAGCCCGCACCACCGAGCAGTTGCACCGCGTCGGTCGTGATCTGCATGGCCGTGTCGGACGCGAAGCACTTGGCCGCGGCCCCGAAGAACGCCAGGTCCTTGTCGCCGCGCTCCGACTTGGCCGCGGCCACGTAGACCATCTGCCGGGCCGCCTCCAGCGTCATCGCCATGTCGGCGAGCATGAACTGGATGCCCTGGAACTGCGCGATGGCCTTGCCGAACTGGCGGCGCTCCTTCACATAGTCCACGGCCGCGTCCAGAGCCCCCTGCGCGATCCCCACCGCCTGCGCGCCGATGGTGATGCGGGTGTGGTCGAGGGTGCGCAGCGCGATCTTCAGCCCATCGCCCTCGGCGCCGACGATGCGGTCACCGGGGATGCGCACGTTGTCGAGGTGCAGCTCGCGGGTGGGGCTGCCCTTGATGCCGAGCTTGCGCTCCTTCGCACCGAACGTGAAGCCGTCGTCGGACTTCTCGACGACGAAGGCACTGATGTTGGCTCCGCGCCGTCCGTCGGGGTCGGTCACGGCGAGCACCGTGTAGTACTCCGAGACACCGGCGTTGGTGATCCACGACTTCTGGCCGTTGAGCACCCAGTCGTCGCCGTCGCGGCGCGCCCGCGTCTTCATGGCCGCGGTGTCCGACCCGGCCTCGCGCTCGGACAGCCCGTAGGAGAACCCCGCCTCGCCCCGAGCGAGTGGCGGCAGGTAGCGCTGCTTCAGCGCCTCCGACCCGGCGAGGATGACCGGCATCGAGCCGAGCTTGTTGACGGCGGGGATGAGCGAGCTCGACGCGCAGACCCGGGCGACCTCCTCGATGACGATGCAGGTCGCCAGGGCGTCGGCGCCGACCCCGTCGTAGGCCTCGGGCACGTGCGGCGCGAAGAAGTCGCTCGCGACGAGGGCGTCGTGGGCCTCCTGCGGGTAGCGCGCGTCCTCGTCGACGTCAGCGGCATACGGCGCGATCTTGTCCTGGCTGATCGCGCGGACGGCCTCCCGGACGGCCTCGTGCTCCTCTGAGGGCTGGTAGAGGTCGAAGGCCGCGTTCCCGGTGCTCACGGGCACAGGTTACCGTCCGGTATGCCCCCCGGGGCGCCTGGCGTGGGTCAGGCCACAGCCCCGTCCCGCAGGCCGGGGTCGACGCCGGTCAGCCGCACCGCGAGGTCCCACAGCCCGGCCTGGACGTCGAGGTCGCGCGAGGCCTTGGACGACCCGACGATGGTCGGTAGCCCGGTGGACTCGAAGGGTCCGGACGGTCCGACGTAGGCGCCACCCGGCAGGTCGGGCGCCGTCGCCGCATACAGCGTCGGCAAGGCCCCTCCGGCCGCCGGCTGGACGAGGTTGACCCGCGCCAGCACGGTCTGGAACGACGTCGCCGGGCCGGGCATGAAGCGCTGCAGGTTGGTTGTGCTGTATCCCGGGTGCGCTGCCATCGACCGGACCCTCGAGCCGGCGAGCAGCAGCCGCCGCTGCAGCTCGTAGGCGAACATCAAGTCGGCGAGCTTGCTCTGCCCGTATGCCGACCAGCGCCGGTAGCGCCGCCGCTCCCAGTTGGGGTCGCGCAGGTCGATGCGGCCGGCGCGGTGCGCCACCGAGGAGACCGTGACCACGCGGTCGGCCACCTGGGGCAGCAACAGACCGGTGAGGGCGAACGGGCCGAGGAAGTTGCTGCCGAACTGAAGCTCGAAGCCGTCCTGGGTCCGCGACTGCGGGGTCGCCATGACCCCCGCGTTGTTGACGAGCACGTCGACCCGGCCCTCGACACCCGTCGCGAACTCGCGTATGGACGCCAGCGACGCGAGGTCGAGGTGACGGACCTCGGCGGACCCGCCCACCTCGGCCCGGGCCCGCTCGCCCTTGTCGAGGTCACGGCACGCCATGACGACGTGAGCCCCCTTGCGGGACAACACCTTCGCCGCCTCGAACCCGATGCCGCTGTTGGCGCCGGTGACGACGACGACCCGACCGTCCTGGGACGGGATGTCCCCGGGGGACCAGACCATCAGGCGGTCGCGCCGCGCAGCTCGGGAAGGACCTGCTGCTCGAACAGCTCGATCCCCGAGGTGTCGTAGGCCGCCTCGGAGAAGTTGACGATGGCGTAGGTCATGCCGAGCTTCTCCAAGGCCCGGAGGTTCTCGACGATCTGCTCGGGCGTCCCGACGGCCGGCCCGCTTCGCGCGCCCTTGACCTGCCCGTCGACGGCGGCTTCGGAGATGCCGGCCTTGCGCAGGTGGTCACCCGCCCACGCGATGCGGTCGTCGACCTCCTTCTGATTCTCGCCGATGAACACGTTGTAGTTGGCGCTGCGGACGATCGAGCCGTAGTCGCGGCCGACGTCGGTGCAGTGCCCCTCGAGGATCGCGCTCTTGGCGGCGAAGCCCTCGGGCGACCCGTCGAAGTTGGTGTAGTCGGCGTACTGCGCCGCGATCTTCAGCGTCACCTTCTCGCCACCGCCGGCGACCCACATCGGGATGCCGTTGGCCTCGGACCCCTTCACGGTCGTGCCCTGCAGCGGGCGCGGCTGACCGATGGCCCCGTCGACCGTGTAGTACTTGCCGTGATGGGTGGCGGTGCCCGTCGTCCACATCTGGCGGAAGATCTCGACGCCGTCACGGAGCCGGCCGAGCCGCTCACCGGCGCTGGGGAACCCGTAGCCGTAGGCCCGCCACTCGTGCTCGTACCAGCCGCCGCCGATGCCCATGTCGACGCGCCCGCCCGAGATGATGTCGATGGTGGCGGCGACCTTCGCGAGGTAGGCGGGGTTGCGGTACGACATGCACGTGCACATCTGGCCGAGGCGCACCCGGCTGGTCGCGGCGGCATACGCGGCCATCAGCGACCACGCTTCGTGGGTGGCGTCCTGCGTGGGTTCCGGGACGGTGTGGAAGTGGTCGTAGACCCAGAGCGACTCCCAGTCGTCGTTGTCGTCCAGCCGCTTGGCCAGCCCCAGCATGGTCTCCCAGTGCTTGGCGGGCTCGATGCCGGCCAGGTCCATGCGCCAGCCCTGCGGGACGAACATGCCGAATCTCATGAGTCACCTTTTGTCGTCGAACGGCCCGTTCAGGGCCTCTCGCATCATGTCACCGGAGGCGGCACCTCGCTTCTCCAGGTCTGCAGGCCCAATCGGGAGGGCGGTGCTTTGATGGTTGGGTGACGAAGTACGACAACGACCCGGTCGTCGTCCGGGACCTGCTCACGACGAGGGCGACGTGGGCGGTGGTGGGCCTGTCGACGAACCGCTCGAGGACGGCATACTCGATCGCCCAGTTCCTCAAGGCCGAGCTGGGTATGCGGATCGTGCCGGTCCACCCCGCAGCCGAGACCGTCCTCGGCAGCGACGGGTATGCCGCCCTGGCTGCCGTGCCGGACGGCCGGCGGGTCGACGTCGTCGACTGTTTCGTCAACTCCCACAAGGTCGGCGCCGTGGTGGACGAGGCGATCGACCAGAAGAAGCGACTCGGCATCGCCGCGGTGTGGATGCAGCTGGGGGTCGTCGACGAGGCCGCTGCCAGACGGGCCCGCCAGGCCGGGCTGGCCGTCATCATGGACGCCTGCCCACGGATCGAGTACCCGCTCCTCCAGCCGGGGGACGGCGCCGGGGCGATCGTCGGCTGAGTCCGGCTGAGTCCGGCTGAGTCCGGCTGAGTCCGGTCGAGCCGGGCCGAGCCGGTCGGCCCACCCGGTTACCGGCTCTCGGCGTCCTTCGCGCGCAGGGCTTGCCCCTTGGCGGTCGCGGTCTCGCGCAACGTGTCCTGGAACGCGACCATCGCGGCCCGGATGCGCTCCGCCTCGGGTCCGTCGCCGGCGCCGAGGATGCGGGCGGCGAGCAGACCGGCGTTGCGGGCTCCGCCGATCGACACCGTGGCGACGGGCACCCCGGCCGGCATCTGCACGATCGACAGCAGCGAGTCCATCCCGTCAAGGTGCCGCAACGGGACCGGTACGCCGATGACCGGCAGCGGGGTGACGGCCGCGAGCATCCCCGGCAGGTGGGCCGCGCCGCCCGCCCCGGCGACGATGACGCGCAGTCCCCGGTCGGCGGCCGTCCGGCCGTAGGCGAGCATGGCGTCCGGCATCCGGTGGGCCGAGACGACCTCGGCCTCGTAGCCGATGCCCATCTCTCGCAACGCGATCGCCGCCTGCTCCATGACGGGCCAGTCGCTGTCGCTGCCCATCACGACCCCGACCACGGGGGTTCTACTCATCGATGGCTCCGGCCAGGTAACCCGCCGCGTGGGTGGCCCGTTCGCGCGCGTCTTCCAGGGACCGTGACGACACGTTGACGTGGCCGATCTTGCGGCCGAGACGAACGCCCTTGCCGTACAGGTGCACCTTGGCCCCCGGGTCGCGGGCCATGACGTGCCGGTAGGCGGAGTAGAGCTCCTCGTGCT
>JALZBI010000107.1:0-1940 GCA_030947565.1 Actinomycetota bacterium | reverse complement strand
CCTCGTGCTCGCCGGCGAGCACGTTGGCCATCACGGTCCAGGGCGCCCGGCTGGCGGGGTTGCCCAGCGGCAGGTCGAGGACGGCCCGCAGGTGCTGCTCGAACTGGCCGGTCACCGCCCCGTCCATCGACCAGTGACCGCTGTTGTGCGGCCGCATCGCCAGCTCGTTGACGACATAGGCCGGCGCCCCCGACGCGTCTCGGACCTCGAACAGCTCGACCGCCATCACCCCGGTCACCCCCAGCTCCCCCGCCAGGCGCAGGCCGGTGGCAGTGGCCCCGGCCGCCAGCCCCGGGTCGACCGCCGGCGCCGGGGCGAGCACCTCGGTGCAGACGCCATCGGTCTGCACGGTCTCCACCACGGGCCACGCGGCGGCCTGTCCCGACGGGCTGCGGGCGACGAGCACGGCCAGCTCGCGGTCGAACTCGACCCGCTCCTCGAGAAGGACGCCGTCCTCAAGGGCGCCGGGTGTTCCGGTCTCCGCGAGCCAGTCGGCGAGGTCCCCCGCGCGGTGCACCACGCGTACTCCCTTGCCGTCGTAGCCCCCTCGGGGCGTCTTGGCGACGACCGGCCACCCCACCGTCGCCGCGAACGCGTCGACGTCGTCGGCCGTATGCGCGGCCGTCCACCGTGGGCACGGCACGCCCAGGGCCGTCAGCCGCTCGCGCATGGCGAGCTTGTCCTGTGCGAACCGCAGCGCCGCGGGTGAGGGGTGCAGCCGGATGCCGTCGGCCTCGAGGGCGAGCAGCACCGGTTGGGGGACGTGCTCGTGGTCGAAGGTGACGACGTCGCATTCGCGGGCGAACCGGCGCAGCGCCTCGAGGTCGGTGTGCTCCCCGACCGGGGCCGACGGGATGACCAGCGCTGCGGCGGCGTCGGCCGACTCAGCGAGCACAGAGAGCTGGATGCCGAGCTCGATCGCCGGGCCCTGCATCATGCGGGCGAGCTGGCCCGCACCGACCACGCCGATCACGGGGAACCCTCCCGGCGAGCGCTGGGCCCTGGTGCGGGCGTCGTCCAGCCCCTCTGCCGTGGCGGTCACGTCACCGGAGCCTAGCTGTTGAGCCCACAGAGGGGCGGCGGGCCGCCGGCGGCCGGAGCTGACGCGGCTCGAGGCGCGGCAGACCTGGCGGGCCAGACCGGGTCGGGTAGGTACAGTTCTCGCGTGACCGACGCCCCTCCCCCTCGCGTGCTGAGGCGGATCAGCGGACTCATCAGCATCTTCTGGCGGGAGCTGGCGAAGTTCGGGATCATCGGGGCGGTCGGCTTCGTCATCGACTTCGGCGGGTTCAACCTTCTGTTCTACGGGCCGATGGCCGGGCACCTGACCACGTCGAAGGTCATCTCCGGCGCCACCGCCACGCTGGTGGCCTGGGTCGGCAACCGGATGTGGACGTTCCGGCACCGCCGCAACCGCCCGGCCCACCATGAGGCGCTGCTGTTCTTCATGGTCAACGGCGTGGGGCTGGCGATCTCGACCCTCTGGCTGAACTTCACCCACGACTACCTCAACCTCACCTCCCGTGGGCAGGTCAACCTCAACACGATCATCGGCATCGGGCTGGCCACGATCTTCCGGTTCTGGGCCTACCGGCAGGTCGTCTTCGCCGGCGAGCGCCCCGGAGACCCCGATGCGGAGGCCCTGGCCCGCGAAGGCTCGGAAGGCTCGGAAGGCCCGGCCGGGCCGGGCGCCGGGCTGGGCGCCAGCGGACAGCCGGGCGAGCGCGACCGGGGTCCAGCCGCCCCCTGAGCTCACCGGCCCCGGTCACCTTGGGCCGAACCCACTACACGGTGGACTCGACCCCCCCGAGGGGTTGCAACCCCCCGCGTTGACCCCTCGATGCGGGCCGAGCGGTCGGTCCCGAGCCCGCCGCCTCCGCTCAGTGGCCGTCGGCCTCGGAGAGGAACAGGGCGAAGCGCACCGGCTGCGCCGACACGAG
>JALZBI010000442.1 GCA_030947565.1 Actinomycetota bacterium | reverse complement strand
ACTGGGGCCCGACCAACACGGGCTGGTTCCGCAGCGGGCAGGAGCACAAGCGGGCCTGCCTCGACCGGTTGGCCCGCGACTTCCCACAGATCCGATGGATCCTGATCGGCGACGACGGGCAGCACGACCCGAAGATCTACCAGGACTTCGCCGAGGCCCGGCCCGAGGTCGTCGACGCCATCGCGATCCGTCAGCTGACCCCCACCGAGCAGGTCCTCTCCCACGGTCTGCCCGTCTCCAACGAGGAGCTGCAGCCGCGCAACACACGGGCTCCCCGCGAGGTGCCCGTCTACTACGCCCCCGACGGCTACGGGCTCGTGCAGATCCTCCGCTCCGCCGGCAAGGTCGCCGCGCCGACCGAGGCCTAGCGCCGTGCCCGAGCTGCCGGAGGTGCAGGCTCTTGTCGACTTCCTCGACGAGCGCAGCTCCGGGCTGGCCGTCGCCTCGGTCGAGCTGGCGTCCTTCTCGGTGCTCAAGACGTTCGACCCGCCGCCCTCGGCGCTCGCCGGCTCACCGGTCGACGGGGTGTCCCGGCACGGCAAGTTCCTCGACATGGACATCGACGGCATCCACCTGGTCTTCCACCTGGCCCGCGCCGGCTGGCTGCGGTGGTCCGACGAGCTGCCCAACACCGTGATGCGGCCGGGCAAGTCCCCCATCGCGCTGCGGGTACGCCTCTCCGACGGCTCGGGCTTCGACCTCACCGAAGCCGGCACGAAGAAGTCGCTCGCGGCATACATCGTCCGCGACGTGAATCAGGTGCCGGGCGTCGCCCGGCTGGGGCCCGATCCCATGGCCGACGACTTCGACGAGGAGACCTTCACGGCCATGCTGGAGGGCCGCCGCACCCAGATCAAGGGACTGCTCCGCGACCAGGAGTTCATCGCCGGCGTCGGCAACGCCTACTCCGACGAGATCCTCCACGTGGCCAGGCTGTCGCCCTTTGCGATGGCGGCCTCACTCAAGCCGGAGGACGTGCAGCGCCTGTATGCCGCGTTGCGCGACACCCTCGTCGGTGCAGTCGTCGCCGCGTCGGGCAAACCGGCCAAGGAGCTGAAGGACGCCAAGCGAGAAGGCATGCGAGTGCACGGACGAACGGGACTGCCCTGCCCGGTATGCGGAGACACGGTTCGCGAGGTGTCGTTCGCCGACTCGTCGCTGCAGTACTGCGCGACCTGCCAGACGGGCGGCAAGCCGCTCGCCGACCGGCGGATGTCGCGGCTGCTGAAGTAGCCCTCTCTGAGAGGATGGCCGTCATGTCGATGTCGCCCAGCGTGCCCGCCGTCCCCGCCGCCGACCTCGCCGACGACACCGTGATGGTCGATGTCCGCGAGCAGGACGAATGGGACGCCGGCCACGCCCCCCACGCTCTGCACATCCCGATGGGTGACCTGCCGACCCGCGTCGGCGAGCTGCCCGAGTCGGACGAGCCCCTGGCGATCGTCTGCCGAAGCGGCAACCGGTCGGGCCGGGTCGTGGCGTGGCTGAGCCAGAACGGCGTCGACTCCGTCAACGTCGCCGGCGGCATGCAGGCCTGGGGCGCGGCCGGCAAGCCGATGGTCAGCGAGAGCTCCCCCACTCCCCGCGTCATCTGACGGGCATCTGGCAGGTTCGCCCGTGCGCATCCTCTCCATCCAGTCGCACGTCGCCTACGGCTACGCCGGCAACTCCGCCGCCGTCTTCCCCCTCCAGCGCCTCGGCCACGAGGTCTACCCCGTTCTCACGGTCACCTTCTCCAACCACACCGGCTACCCCACGGTTCGTGGCCCGGTGGTCGCGCCCGACGACGTCCGCGCCGTCATCGACGGCATCGAGGAACGCGGCGTGTTCCCTCACATCGACGCCGTGCTGTCCGGCTACCAGGGCGCCGAGACGGTCGGTGCCGTCGTGCTCGACGCGGTCGCACGGGTCAAAGCGGCCAACCCCGCCGCCGTCTACTGCTGCGACCCGGTCATGGGCGACGTCCACCGGGGGATGTTCGTGCGGGAGGGCATACCGGACTACATGCGCGACGACGTCGTGCCCGCCGCCGACATCGTCACGCCCAACCAGTTCGAGCTCGAGTACCTCACGGGCCGCTCCGTCACGACGCTGGCCGATGTGGTCATGGCCGCCGGACAGCTGCAGCGGATGGGTCCCGCTACCGTCCTCGTGACCAGTGTCCTCACGGAGGAGACGCCCCCCGACTCGATCCAGATGCTTTGTGCCGCAACCGAAGGCACGTGGCTGGTCACCACCCCGCTCCTCCCGCTGACGGTGCAGGGCGGAGGCGACGTCACCGCCGCGGTCTTCCTCGCGCATACCCTCGCCGACGGGCCACAGGTCGCCCTTTCCCGCACCGCCGCGACGATGTATGCCGTGCTGGCCGCCACGCACGAGGCGGACCGCCGGGAGCTGGCGATCATCGGCGCGCAGGACGCGATCGCCCATCCCGACAACCGGTTCGAGGCGATCGCGCTGTAGTTCTCGGGGTGCAAGCGCGTCGACGGGTCGAGGCTGGGGTATGGGTGAGGCATGACCGACAACAAGGGCTTCGAGCGCGACATCACCCCCGACGACGCGCAGGCGCTGTCCCACTACG
>JALZBI010000106.1 GCA_030947565.1 Actinomycetota bacterium | reverse complement strand
CCGTCGACCGTGTCACCGTAGCGCTGGGTCAGGGTCGCCAGGTCGGCCCGTCGTTGCTGCACGACGGCCAGCCGGGCTGGGTCGACGTCGACACTCTGCAGGTAGGACGCGAGGTCAGCCGCCAGGTCGGCGGCGAGATAGCCGAGCTCGGCCAGCCGCCCGTCCAGGTCTTTCAGCGCCGGGTCGTGGTCGGCCACCGGCACCAGGGCGGACCGCGCCGACCCCAGGGCGTCGAGGACCGGCTCCGGTGACTCCACGGCATACCCGTCGTCGCCGGCCAGCACCGCGTGGGCGCGGGCCGCGGCCAGCCGGAGCCCATCGGCGTGGGCCAGCCGCTCGTCCTCGGTGCGCAGGGTGGCATCCTCCCCCGGCTGCGGGTCGAGGGCCTCGACCCGCTCGAGTCCGGCCTGCAGCAGGTCGACCTCGCGGGCCCGCTCGTGGCTGAGGGCGTGCAGCCGGTCGCGCTCACTCGTGGCCGCCGACAGGGCGTCGAACGTCTCCCGGTATGCCGCCAGCGACGCAGCAACGGGGGCACCCCCGAAGTCGTCGAGCACCTCGCGATGCTGGTCGCCCTGCCGCAGCCGCCACTGGTCGGCCTGTCCGTGGACGGCGACGAGCAGCTGCCCCAGCTCGGTCAGCACCCCGACCGGGGTGCTCCGGCCACCGACGTGGGCTCGCGAGCGACCGTCGGCGCCGACCGTGCGAGCCAGCACCAGACCCTCGAGACCGGCCGGCCCTTCGCCGACCTCGGCCCCCGCCTCGCGCGCCCGGACGAGGGCAGGGTGTCCGCCGGGTACGGCGACGATCCCCTCGACGACCGCAACCGGGCGGTCGGAGCGCACGAGACCGGCGTCGGCCCGGGCCCCGAGCAGCAGCCCGATACCGGAGACGACCATGGTCTTGCCCGCGCCGGTCTCACCCGTGAGGACGTTGAGGCCGGGGCTCAGCTCGAGCAGGGCGTCGTCGATGACGCCCACGCCCCGGATCCGGACCTCTTCGAACACAGGTCCAACCCTACGGGCGGGTCACCGCAGCCGGCCGTTCCCGCGCCAGCCCGCGATGCTGAGGTCGAACTTGGCCACCAGCCGGTCGGTGAACGAGGCCTCGGTGAGCCGGGCCAGGCGCACCGGAGTGTCGCTGCGACCAACGTCGATCCGCGCACCGGGGAGCAGCTCCTCCTGGCGGCGGCCGTCGCACCACATGACGCCGTGACCCTCGGCCGAGGGAATGACCTCGACGGCGAGCCGCGAGCGGGGCCCGACGACGATCGGGCGAGCGAACAGCGCGTGGGCCGAGTTCGGCACCATGAGGATCGCCTCGACGTCAGGCCAGATGACCGGCCCGCCGGCCGAGAACGCGTAGGCCGTCGAGCCCGTCGGTGTTGCGACGACGACCCCGTCACATCCGAAGGCCGACAGCGGTCGCCCGTCGACACCGACGGCGACCTCCAGCATCCGTTCGCGCGCGGCCTTCTCGACGCTGACCTCGTTGAGCGCCCAGCACTGCGTGACCGCACCGCCCTGCTGGGTCACGGTGACGTCGAGGGTCATCCGCTCCTCGACCTCGTACGCACGACTGACGATGTGGTCGACGGTCGCCTCCACCTCCTCGCGCTCGGCCTCGGCGAGGAAGCCGACGTGGCCGAGGTTGACGCCGAGCAGCGGCACCTGGCTGCCGCGGGCGTGCTCCGCGCCCCGCAGGATGGTGCCGTCACCGCCCAGCACGACGACCAGCTCGCATCCGGCGGTCGGGTCGCCCAGGTCGGCCGTCCGGACCGGACCGATGTCGATGCCGGCGAACTCGTCGGCCTCCTCGGCCGGGAGCACGACCTCGACGCCCGCAGCCGCGAGCTCGGCCACGACGTGGCGCGCGACGTCGACGGCCTCGGCGCGCCTCGGGTGCGCAACGAGCAGGATCCTGCGGGTCACGGGGTGTCCTCCGGTCGGGGGGCGAAGACGGTCGCGACCATTGTCTCCAGTGTCTGGTCGTCGAGGTCGGCGGCCCGGCCTGGTGCAGCCCACAGCAGGTACTCCCGGTTGCCGCCCGCCCCGGCGATGGGACTTGTCGCCAACGCCAGGGGCCGCAGGCCGGCCGCGCGGGCGGCCCGCACGGTGGCCTCGACCACGCGACGGCGCTCGTGCTCGGAGGTGACGACGCCGGTGCGAGCCAGCCGGTCACGACCGACCTCGAACTGCGGCTTGACGAGCAGCACCGCGTCGCCGTCCTGGGCGAGCTGCTCGCGCAGCCGGCCGAGGACCAGGCTCAGTGAGATGAAGCTGAGGTCGGCCACGACGACATCGAACGGAGGGCCGAGCGCACCGGTCTCGACGTCGCGGATGTTCGCCCCGGACCGTTCCTGCACGCGAGGGTCCTCGGCGACCGCGGCCGCCAGCTGGCCATGACCGACGTCGAGAGCGACGACGGTGGCCGCCCCGGCCTCGAGCAGCACCTGGGTGAACCCGCCGGTGCTCGCCCCCACGTCGAGGCACCGCTTGCCGTCGATGCGCAGGCCCCGTGGCCCGAACACCTCCAGCGCGCGCAGCAGCTTGTATGCCGCGCGGCCGACCCAGCGGTCCGGCTCACTCGTGAGCGTGATCGGAGCATCGACCGGCACCGGAGCACCGGGTTTGGCCGCTGACCGCCCGTGGACGAGGACCTGCCCGTCGGCGACCAGGTCGCGGGCCTGGCCGCGGCTGCGAGCCAGCCCACGCCGCACGAGCTCGGCGTCGAGCCGGCTCGTCACGGGCGGCGGGACGTCAGTCACCGCCGAGATCGGCCAGCCGGTCCTGGAGCGCACGATGCATAGCCTCGCCCGCCTCCGCCTGGGCGTCGAGGTCGCCCGTCGACATGCTGGTGTGGAGCCGGCCGAGGGCCGCATCCACGTGCGGATCTCCCGTCGCCGGCGGGTCGGGGACCTCGGGCGGTGGCATCTCCGGAGCGGACGAGGTCAGCGACAGCGTCATGTCACCACCGGTCGGCTGTCCTCGCGGGTCGTTCGGCTCGGCCTGATCCGGGTTGCTCATCCGCGTTCCCCTGACCGTGCCGCTGCCGTCCGCTTCCTCAGCGTCGGCGTGGAGGTGCCCGCCGCGGTCTTGGTCGCGGTCTTCGTCGCGGTCTTCGTCGCCGCGGGGTTCGTTCCTGCGGGGTTCGTCCTCTGCTGCGCGGTCTTCCGGGGAGCGCGCTTGGCGGGGGTGCCCGCCGGGGCGGTCGTCGTGGTCGGCTTCTCAGCCGACCTCTCGGCTGCCTTCTCAGCCTCCTTCGTCGTCGCCTTCGCGGTCGCCTTCTTGGCTGGAGACGAGGCGGCGGACGACGGCTTCGTGGCCGAGGCCGGCTTCGTGGCCGAGGCCTTCTTCGTGGACGACTTCTTCTTCCCGGACGACGTCTTCTTCGCAGCCGCAGCCGGCATCGCGGACGACGACTTCTTCGCGGCCGCCGCCGGCTTCGTGGCCGAGGCCTTCTTCGTGGACGACGACTTCTTCGCGGCCGCCGCCGGCTTCGTGGCTGACGACGTCTTGGTCGTGGTGGCCGGCGCGGTCGAGTCAGCCTGTGGCGTGGCCTTCTTCGTCACCGCCCGCTTCCGCGGGGCCCACGTGGTCCGCGCCACGACGCCCGTCGCGGACGGGTCCGGCGTACGGTCGGTGAGGTCCGGGACGGCCGACAGGCTCGCCTCCGGCAGCGTCACCGAGGTCCGCTGCGCCGGCGCGGGCCGAGGCCCGAGGACGCTCGACGCGGCCCCGGCCACCGCCCCGGACATCACGTCCGACATCGCCGTCAACGCTGACCGTCCCGGCTCGGGGATCGACCGGACGGCGGGACTGGCCAAGACCTGCTCCCGCAGCTCCTCGACATCGGCGGACAGCTTGGCGACCGCGGCTCGGGCCCGGTCCAGCTCGTCGAGGGGCATGATCGCGGCGCGGCCGACGGCGCTCTCCACCTCCGCGCGGATCAGCGACACCAGGCTGCGGCGGTTGGCGGCGGCGGCCGCCAGCAGCTCTTCCGCCAGCTCCTGCACCTGCGCCGGGAAGGAACCGGCGGCGCTCGCGCGGGGGACGCTCGAGACGCTGCTCGAGACCCCGCTCGACACACTGCCGGACACGGCCAACAGCGCGGACGCCGCCTCCGTGGCCTTGGCCCGGGACATCTCGGCCAGCCCGGACGCGAGCTGCAGGTAGCCCCGAATCCCCTCCATCGCCATGACGTGTCTCCTCGCTATCAGACCCGGAGCTCGCTCTGAGCACGGCCGCGGCGCCGTCCTGGCCGCCCCGGTCCACGCTACTGCGCAACCGGTCACCCGGCCCGGTCAGCGCAGGTGGCTCATCACCTGGTCGGCCGCCTGAGCCAGCACGTCCGCGGCGGCGGCGTGCTCGTCGCGGGCCTGCACCAGGGCGGCCACCGCCGTCGTGAGGAGGGCGTTCCGGTTCGCGGCCCCGTCATCGAGCCCAGCGAGCCCGTCGAACCCGTCGACAGTGATCGTGGACCCAGACCAGTCAACCGTGAGCCGGACGGGGCCGCATACCCAGGCGCCGTTCGCCGCAGGTGTCGCCCGCTGCGCGGGGAGACCCAGTGCCTGAAGGTCGGTCGCGGTGAAGGTCGGCGCGGGCCGACCCGCAGCCTCGGCGAACGACACGAGCCCGTCGACCCCGGTGAGGACCCAGAGCGAGTCGAGCCCAGCGGCCATGGCACCGGCGATGTCGGTGTCCAGCCGGTCGCCGACCGCCAGCACGGCCCCCACCGGGCAGCCGAGCCGGCCGACGGCGAGGTGGTAGAGCGGCGGCTCGGGCTTGCCCACCGACGTCGGCTGCGTACCGGTGGCCAAGGCCACGGCAGCGACGAGGGCTCCATTGCCCGGGGCGACCCCGTACTGGGTCGGCAGCGTCGAGTCGCGGTTCGTCACGACCCATCGCGCCCCGGCTTCGATCGCGTAGGCCGCATGGGCCAGGTCGGTCGCCGACACCTGCGGCCCGTAACCCTGGAGGATGGCGACCACCCCCTCGTGTGTCCCCGTCACCGGTACGAGGCCTACCTCGGTCAGCGCCGCCGCCACTCCCGAGCCCCCCACCGCCAGGACGGCTGACCCGGGCGGCACGTGCTCAGCGAGATGGGCGGCTCCGGCCTGCGAGCTGGTAACGACATCGGCGGCGGTGGCGTCGAGGCCGAGGCCCTGCAGCTGCCTGGCGACCTCGCCGGGAGTGAGAGAGGCGTTGTTGGTCGCATAGACCACGGGCACCGACAGTGCGGTCAGGCACGGCACGGCGTGGGGCACGGCCGCTGGACCACGGCGCACCACCCCGTCGAGGTCGCAGACGACCCCGCGGTAGGCGTCGACGAGCCGTGGCTCAGGCACGGGACCCGCGGCGTGCCCCACCCCCGACTCCCTCGCCGCCAGCGTCCCCCGATCCATCGGCGTCATCGGCGTCATCGGCGTCATCGGCGTCATCGGAGCCGAGGTCCAGCTGGGCCACCCCGTCGAGCTCGTCGAGCCGATCGGCGGCGTCCGTCTCGAGGTTCTCGTCCGCGTCGACCGCGTGCGCCATCCAGTCTCGCGCCCCCGCTGGGTCGCCGAGCGCGAGCAACGCCTCGGCATACGCGTAGAACAGCCGCGCACTCCAGGTCGTCCGGCGCCGGGCGTCGAGCTCGGGTATGCGCAGGCCCGCGGCAGCGGCATCGCGCTGACCCAGGTCGCGGCGGATCCCCGACACGACGATGGCCAGCTCCACGCGCTCGTCGCGAGCGAGGGTCCTGGCCTCGGGCGAGGCGGCCAGCTCGAGCGCCCGGTCGAGCCGACCGAGAGCCCGTTCGGCGTCGACCATCTGCGGGAGAAGGTGCGATGAGCCGGAAAGCCGCCGCACCGTGCGGAACTCGGCCAGCGCCTTGGCCCAGTCCCCCTGCCGGTAGGCGACCAACCCCAGCGCTTCGCGGGCGGCAGGGACGCGTCCCGCCCGACGGACCGCCGTCTCGGCGTGCGCCAACGCCGCGTCCACGTCGTCGTCGAGCAACAGGGCCACCATGACGAGATGTTGGGCCACCCCCTCGGCGTTCTCCTTGCTCAGGGTGCGCAGCTGTGTCCAGACCGACCGGTCCAGCTCCTTCCCCGTGACGCCGTCGGCGATCGCGGGTTCCGGCCGCCGGGGGGTCTTGGGGGTCAGCCGCTGACCACTGCCGCCCTCTCGAGGACGGTCAGCCCGCTCGGCTCGCCCGCCGCGTTCGCCACCGCTCGAGCCGGCCTTCGCAGGCCCACCGCGTCCACGGCCACCACGCTCGGCGTGCCCGCTGGTTCCACCGGCCCCACCGGCCCCACCGGGCCCACGAGACGCGTCCCGAGCGTCCGGGCGACCTCCGCCACCTCGGCCGGCTCGAGGCCCGTCATCGCGCGGAGGGCGGTCACGGCCGGAGCCTGCGGGGCGACCCGCGGCCGACCCACCCGAGCCCTGTCGTGAACGGCCTCGCGGGTCTTCGCGGCGCTCGCGGGGTTCTCGGCGTTCTGGGGGCACCATCACTCGTCCACCTGGCTCATCTCTCGTTGGGTGTCGTCACTCACTGTAGGTCTCGCGCGCCGGCCCGCGCCGAGGTCATGATCCATGCCAGAGGACACCCGGACATGACAAAGCGCCCCGCCCGATTCGAGATCGGGCGGGGCGCTGATGAAGTATGTCCGGCTGCGTCCTACTCTCCCACACCGTAACCAGTGCAGTACCATCGGCGCTGAAGGGCTTAGCTTCCGGGTTCGGAATGGAGCCGGGCGTTTCCCCTTCGCTATGACAGCCGAAACTCTATGGAGATGTCATGTCTATCCGTGGAACGACGGACCGACCGTATCTCGGGAACAACACAGTGGACGCGAAGCATCTTCAACTCTAAGATTGGATGTAATCAAGTTATCGGCTTATTAGTACCGGTCAGCTTCATGCATTACTGCACTTCCACATCCGGCCTATCAACCCAGTCGTCTGGCTGGGAGCCTCTCGGGGTAAACCCCATGGAAACCTCATCTTGAAACGTGCTTCCCGCTTAGATGCTTTCAGCGGTTATCACTTCCGAACGTAGCTAATCAGCGGTGCTCTTGGCAGAACAACTGACACACCAGAGGTTCGTCCATCCCGGTCCTCTCGTACTAGGGACAGCCTTTCTCAAGTTTCCTGCGCGCGCAGCGGATAGGGACCGAACTGTCTCACGACGTTCTAAACCCAGCTCGCGTACCGCTTTAATGGGCGAACAGCCCAACCCTTGGGACCTACTCCAGCCCCAGGATGCGACGAGCC
>JALZBI010000105.1 GCA_030947565.1 Actinomycetota bacterium | reverse complement strand
CCGGAATCGCCTCAACGGAATCTATGGTGATCTCGGGCACCGACGGTGAGTCCGCCCGGTCGGGTGGGGAAGTAAGCCGATGACGGGCGCGTGAAGTCGTGTGCACCAGTCCGGTGTCGTCCCAGGCTACGACGAGCCGAACCACCCGCCCGGCCAGCGCTCACATGCGCGAGGGGACCGATGACCCGGTCCGGGCAACACCGCTCACGGCATAGGAACGGGCAGTGCCTGGCCAGGGTGTATGCGTCCAACTGGCGGAGTGCCGCACCCGCGAGCAACGTTCAACCGCCTGTGTGCGCCTGTTCCGTCACTCACCGGTGAAGGAACCGCGTCAAAGTCGGCCCCGGCGACCACCCCCGCAGCCCCATGACCCCAAGGTGGTCGAATGGGCCCATGCCTCCAGTGGTCAAGGTCGATGGCGGTCTCGTGCGTGGCGCTACCCGGGACGGGGTGAACGCATTTCTCGGCCTCCCGTACGCCGCTCCCGCGGTCGGAGCCGATCGCTACCGCGCGCCTCAACCCGTGGTGCCGTGGGACGGCGAGCGGGACGCCACCCGGGTCGGGCCGACTGCGGCGCAGAGCGCGTACCCGTCGCCGATGGACCTCATCCTGCCGAGCTCGGTGGCGCCGGGGGACCACTACCTCAACGTCAACGTCTGGGCCCCCTCTGACAGGGCCGACGGGGAGGGGCACCCGGTCATGGTGTGGATCCACGGCGGGGCGTTCGTCCGGGGGGCCAACTCGATCTCGACCTACGACGGCTGGGCGTTCGCTCGCGACGGGGTGGTGCTGGTGTCGGTGAACTACCGGCTCGGCGTGCCCGGCTTCAGCGTCCTCGACGGTGCGCCGACCAACCTCGGCCTGCGCGACCAGATCGCCGCCCTGGGATGGGTGCGCGACAACGTCGCCACCTTCGGCGGGAACTCCGACAACGTCACGGTGTTCGGGGAGTCGGCCGGCGCGATGAGCGTCGCCACGTTGATGGCGTCGCCGGCGGCGGTCGGCCTGTTCCACCGGGCCGTCGCCCAGAGCGGCGCCGCCGCGTCGGTGTGCCAGATCGACGACGCCCGCAAGGTCAGCGCGGAGATCGCCGCCCAGCTCGGCGTCCCCCCGACGGCCGAGGCCTTCGGGGCGCTCGATCCCGACGTGGTCACCGCCGCCCAGGGCGCCGTCGCGCTCGCGATGCAGGCGGACCCCGACCCGACGCGGTGGGGGCCGTCCGTCCTGCGCGGCGGCCTCGGCATCATGAGCCTGTTCCCCGTCGTCGACGGTGATGTCGTGCCCGACGTCCCCCTCACCCGGATCGCGGCCGGGGAGGCCCGCGGCATGCAGCTGCTCCTCGGCACCACCCGCGAGGAATTCCGCCTGTTCATGGTGCCCACGGGCTTGGCGGCCGGCTTCACGCCCGCGGCACTGCCGGCGCTGGCCGCCCGCTATGGCTGGCCCCACGGGGTGGTGGAGACCTACACCGCCAACCGTCTCGACGCCGCCGCCGGCGACATCGCGTGCGCGATCCTCACCGACGCCGCCTTCCGCGGTCCGGCGACCCACCTCGCCGCCGCCCACCACGCGGCGGGCGGCACCGTGTACGCCTACGAGTTCGGTTGGGCGACAACGGTCGGCGGGCTGGGCTCCAGCCACGCCTTGGAGCTGGCCTTCGTCTTCGACACCCTGTCGGCCGGTGGCGCCATGGCCGGCCCCGACGCGCCCACCCAGCTGGCTGACGACATGCACCGGGCCTGGGTGGCGTTCGGGCACGACGGGTCCCCCGGGTGGCCGCCCTGGACGCCCGCCGCCTCGACGGTCATGACCTTCGACGCCACCTCCGCTGTCGGACCCGTTCCCCGCGCCGACGAGCTCGTCTTCTGGGTCTGAGCCGGAACCCCTACGAGCCGAACTCCTCGCCCCTCGCCCTCAGGGCGTAACGGCGTTCGGCGTACGCCATGTCG
The DNA here is from genome assembly GCA_030947565.1 of Actinomycetota bacterium. GTDB lineage: Bacteria > Actinomycetota > Actinomycetes > Actinomycetales > Dermatophilaceae > Lapillicoccus. The sequence goes on along the minus strand of JALZBI010000105.1, from coordinate 5,311 downwards.
TCGACCCACAGCCGGGCCTGGGTCTGCTTCATGGCCGGCTTGACCAGATCCTGCACCAGGCGCGCCGCTGCGAACCCCTTCCGGGGCGAGTGCGCGACGGTCAGCTCGGTCATCATCGTCACCGGCCGGCCGGTAGCGTCGAGGCCCAGCGGGGTCGCGTGCGTCTCGACGACGCTGCCCGCACCCTCACCCTCGGTGATGGTCATGACGATCGTTCGCGCGTCAGGACAGGCGAACTCGGCGCGCACGGGCACTCCGAGACGCGGGGTCAGCCGGAACGTCACGTCGACGACGAGCACCTTGTCGTCGCTGGCCTCGTCGTCGACGACGAGGTGGCTGAACGCATACGGGTGGTACCACGCACCGTGCCACGGGTCGAGCCGGTTGGCGATGATGTCCTGCGGCTCGCACGTGCCGGGAATCGTGATGACCGCCGCGATGGACGCCTCGGCAGGGGGGCGGACCGGGATGGTCGGGCGGTCCGTCGGCGCCTCCCCCTCCGTCGGCAGCTGCGCCCACACGAGGGCCCCGTCGTCGTACGCCGGAAAGGTCAGCCACCCGGCACGCCCCTTCGCGCCGAGCGCCATGCCGTGCCAGCGGCAGACGACGTCGCCGCGGATCACCTCGCAGTCGTCGAGCAACGCACCGAGGTGGGGGCACGTCCCCGGGCCGGCGAGCGGCGCGCCGGACTCGTCACGCCACAGCACGACCTCGCGGCCCGCGATGGTGCGGGTGACCGACCGGTCGCCGCGCACGTCCTGCGTCGTGCCGACGACGTACCAGCCGCCCGGGTCCTGCGACTGGGCGACGTCGAACGATGCGCGGATCCGGCCGGGGCGGGCTTGTTTCCACGTGCTACGCAGGTGCTCGTGCGGCACCGTGGGCACGTTGCGGATGGGGATGCGCCGGCGCAGCTCCGCGCGCACCCGGCTCGATGTACTCAAGATGCCACCCTCCGCCTTGGCGGCCCGGCGGCGAGGATCCGGGCCGACGTCACTGCCTTGCTCCATGATGCAACGCGCACCCGCCCGGTGAACACGTCGTAGTCCGCCGCCTCGATGAGGCCGAGGATGCGGGCGTACAGGTCGCGCGCGGTGGCCACGCACCGGGCCGACGACCGGGGCAGCAAGGGTATGCCGCGGTCGGCCTGTGCGTAGAGCTCGCGGTTGCGCGCGATCTGGTAGCGCATCAGCTCCCGCCACTCCGGCGTCACGCGGTGCGCCCACGGGTCGGCGCCGAAGCGGCGTAGATCCTCCTGCGGGACGTAGACCCGCCCGCGCTCGAGGTCCTCACCGATGTCGCGCAGGAAGTTGGTCAGCTGGAACGCGAACCCCAGGGCCCGGGCGGGCTCGAAAGCCTCGGGCGACAACGGCTTCAGGACCGGCAGCATCATCTCCCCGATGACCGCGGCCGAGCCCTCCATGTAGGCCATCAGGTCACCCCACGTCTCGTAGGTCGTCTGGGTGAGGTCCTGCGCCATCGCCCCGAAGAACCGTTCCACGTTCTCCGCCGGGATCGCGCAGCGGTTGAGCGAGTCGGCGATGGCAGCCAGTACCGGGTCGCCGGAAGGGTCACCAGCGACTGCGGAAGCGACTCGGCTGCGGAAGGCCTCGAGGTCGGCGGCGGTCTGCGCGACACGCAAAGGGGCGGTCGCGTCCGGTGCGTCGACGATGTCATCGGCCAGCCGGCACAGGGCGTAGACGGCATAGACGTGTCGCCGCCGCTCCGGCGGGAGGAGCAGCGTGCCCCAGTAGTAGGTCGTCCCGTGGTCGCGGGTGATCCGCGCCGCCTGTCGGTAGCCGTCGGCGGCGAGGTCGGGGCGGGTCGCGGTCTGCGTCATCCCGCCCTCGCCGGGAGGCGGGGCGTAATCGGCAGGTACTCGCGCACCCGGTCGGCCGCGAGCCGCCCGCTGATGAGCACCATCGGTACGCCGACCCCCGGCACCGTGCCTGAACCCGCGAACACCAGCCCCGGCAGCCGCCGTTCGACGTTCTTCGGACGGAACGGTCCGGTCTGCAGGAAGGTGTGCGCGAGCGCGAACGGCGTGCCCTGCTGCATCCCCATGGCCTGCCAGTCCAGGGGCGTGACCAGCTCCTCCGACACGATGTCGGTCGGGTAGCCCTGTGACTCGAGGAAGGCCAACAGCCGCTCGCGCATGGGCCCCCGCTCGGTATGCCAGTCGACGTCGCCGCCGAGGTGGGGCACCGGCTCGAGCACGTAGAGCGTCGACCCACCCGGGGCGGCGAGGGCCGGCTCGGTCAGCGACGGGACGGTGACGAGTCGCGACGGGTCCGGCATCAGCCGCTTCTCGGTGATGAGCGCGTCGAAGGCGGTGTCCCACTCGTCGGCGAAGTGGATGTTGTGGTGTTCCGTGCCGGCTGCCGGCAGGCCCTGTGCGCCCACGTGCCAGACGACCGCCGACGGTGAGTACTTGCCGGCCCGCAGCACTCGCGGCCGGGGCAGGTCGGCGAGCAGCCGCTCGTACGCCACCGGCAGGTCGAGCGTGCACACGACGGCGTCCGCGAGCAGTCGTTCACCCCCGCCGACGTCGACGCCGGCGACCCGACCCTGCGGACCGCGCAGGATCTCCTGTACCGTTGTCCCCCAGCGGAACTCGACCCCCGCACTCTCCGCGGCCCGCGCCATCGCCACGGGGATGGCGCCCATTCCGCCCTCGGGGAAGTAGACGCCCTCGATGGAGTCCATGTAGGTGATGACCGCGTAGATGGCCAGAGCCTTGCTCGGTGGCAGGCCGGCATACATCGCCTGGAAGCTGAACAGCCGGCGCAGCCGCTCGTCCTTGAACCGGTCGGCGACGACGGGGCCGAGCCGTCGGAAGCCGCCCATCCGCAGCAGCCGGGCCGCGGCGGCCGGGGAGGCGAGCAGGTCGAGCGGGGAGTCGAAGTTGCGCTCGATGAAGTGCGGCATCTCGAGCTCGTAGAGCTGGCGCAGCCAGCGCACGAAGTCGTCGAACGCCGCGGCGTCGGCCGGGCCGCTCGACTGCCGGATCTCCTCCCGCATGGCCTCGTGCCCGGCGCGCACCCGGATCTCGCTGCCATCGGCATACCGGGCTCGGTAGGCGGGGTCCAGGCGGCGCATCGGCAACAGGTCGTCGAGCCTCGCCCCCGCGGCGCCGACCACGTCGGCGAGCAGGCCGGGCATCGTCATCACGGTCGGCCCGGTGTCGAAGGTGAAGCCGTCGCGCACGATCCGCCCCGACCGGCCACCCGGGATCGTCTCGCGCTCGACGACGGTGACGTGGTAGCCGGCTCCGGCCAGGTGACAGGCGGCGCTCAACCCAGCCAGGCCAGCGCCGATGACGACGACTCGGCTGCTCATCGACCAAACGTACGCTGACGCGTAACGACCAAGTGAGGTGGGCTCTTCGTGGAACGGATCCAGCGGACCTACGCGATCCCGGCGACCCGTGACGCGTTCCTCGCGGCCCTCGCGTCAGCCGAGCTCGTCCGGCGTCGGTCGGAGGCCGTCGGGCTCGGGACCAAGGTCGTCACCCACGACGTCGGCCCCGAGTCGGTGCGCATCGTCACCGCCGGCGAGGTCCCCCTCGACTGGCTGCCGGGTGCCATCACCTCACGGCTCAGCCAGGCGCCGACCGTCGAACGTCACGAGGAGTGGGTCCGCGACGGCGACGGGGCCCGGTCACCGCTGACGTTCGCGTTCGCGGGACTGCCGGTGACCTGCGCCGGCGAGGCCCGGCTCTCCCCCGTCGGGTCTGGATCCGGTGACGGGTGCCGGCTCGACATCGAGCTGGCCGTGCGGGTCGACGTGCCGCTGGCGGGTGGGCTCGTCGAACGCGCCGTCGGCCCCCAGGTCGGACGGGCCCTCGACGCCGAGGCGGCGTTCTACCGCACATCCGTAGGTCTACCGCCGTCTGACGGCTAGCGTTCAGACCGTGACCTGCGCAACCTCCATGACCTGCGTGACGTCAAGGACGGCTGCGGCCCACGGACCCTCCCGGCTGGGCTCCTGATGCTTCCGGTCACTGCGCAGTTCGCCCTCGTCGCGGCGGCGGCGGTCCTGGCACCGCTGATCGTCCGCCCCTTGCGCCGGTTCGCCGTGCCGGCGGTGATCTTCGAGATCACGCTCGGCATCGTCCTCGGACCGCAGGTGCTCAACCTCGTCAGTGCCGGGGAAGGTCTCGAGACGCTGTCCGAGCTCGGCCTGTGCATGCTCATGTTCCTCGCCGGCTACGAGCTGAAGCTCAGCTCCATCCGCGGCGAGCCGCTCAAGCTCAGCCTCGTCAGCTGGTTCCTGTCGGTCCTGCTGGCGACGGTCGTGGGGCTCAGCATGCACCTCATCGGCTGGCACGGGGGGGAGGTCGTCGTGGCCCTGGCCCTGACGACGACGGCCATCGGCACGCTGCTGCCGGTGCTCCGCGACAGCGGAGTGTTGACGTCGCCCCTCGGCCGGTATGCGTTGGCTGTCGGCAGCGTCGCCGAGTTCGGTCCCATCGCGCTCATCGCCCTCTTCCTGGGCGGCAACAGCATCCTCATCTCAGGGCTGTTGCTGCTGGCGTTCGCTCTCGTCATCTACGGCGCGGCTCGGCTGGCCTCCCGACCGTGGAGCCAGGGTGTCCGGGACGCGCTCTACCAGGGGCTGCACTCCAGCTCGCAGCTGCCGGTCCGGGTCACGCTGCTGTTCATCATCATCCTCGTCTTCATCGCGGGGCAGCTCGGTCTCGACGTGCTCCTCGGAGCCTTCGCCGCCGGCGTCATCGTCCGGATCGCGACGAGCACCCGCGACGACGACACGCTGTCCGAGTCGACGTTCGCGACCAAGCTCGAGGCCATCTCCTTCGGGATGCTCGTCCCGGTCTTCTTCGTCATCAGTGGCACCCACATCGACCTGAAGTCGCTGATCGGCACCCCGACCTCATGGATCGTCGTCCCGACCTTCTTCCTGCTCATGGTCGCCGTCCGTGGGATACCGGTGTTCCTCACCTACCGCACCGCCCTCGAGCCGGTCGAGCGCGTCGCGCTGTCGGTCATGGCCGCGACCGGCCTGCCCCTCATCGTCGTGATCACCGATATCGCCGTGCGGGACCAGGCGATCTCGACCGCCGACGCCGCGGCCATGGTCGCCGCCGGGATGCTCTCGGTGATGCTGCTCCCCTCCGCGTCGCTCGCGCTTCTGGGGCGCGCCCACCCGGTGCCGAAGGTCAACGCGGAGCCGGCGGACCGGCTCTAGCCAGCTCTAGGACTCTGCTGAACAAGCCCGTTTCGTGGGGTGGCAAGGCGGCAGGAGACGCATTGGGCGGCGTTCTCGGCCTCAAGGCGTGTGTCGGAGAGTG
>JALZBI010000104.1 GCA_030947565.1 Actinomycetota bacterium | reverse complement strand
CGGTGTCCGGCCCGACCGGTGGACCGCCCCGGCGCGCCTTCGGCCAGGCCGGCCGACCCCTGAACCGCCAGTCGCCCTTCTACGTCGGGTTCGTCGGCGCGTTCGGGGTGCTCGCGGCCTACGGGCTCTGGCAGGCCGTCGCCTCGCTCGGCACCGTGCTCACCCTGCTCACGGTGGCCGTCTTCCTGACCCTGTCCCTCAACCCGCTGGTCGAGGTCCTGCTGCGGCGCGGGCTGCGACGCGGCGGCGCCGTCGCCGTGGTCTTCGTCACCGCGGTCCTGGTGCTCGTGCTCCTCGGGTTCGTCGTCGTCCCACCCGTCACCCAGCAGGGTGCCGACCTCGCCCGGAACGCTCCCGGCTACGTCGACGGGCTGCTCAGCAACCCCCGCGTCCAGGACATCGACCAGCACTACCACGTGGTGGACAAGGTCCAGCAGGAGGTGAACAAGCGGCTCACCGACAGCGACTTCATGTCCCAGGTCGCCGGCGGGGTGCTCGGCGCCGGCCGCATCGTCGCGGAGGGGATCTTCTCGACGCTGACGGTGCTCGTCCTGACCCTGTACTTCCTCTCCTCGCTCCCGACGCTCAAGCAGGCGGCATACGCCGTGGTGCCCGCGAGCCGGCGCCCTCGGGTCATCTCGCTGTCGGAGGAGATCATGCGACGGGTCGGCTCGTACGCCATCGGCCAGGTCGTCGTGGCCGGGGTCAACGCCGGCTTTGCCTGGCTCATGATGACCATCGTCGGCATTCCGTATGCCGCGGTGCTCGCCGTCGCCGTCGGCTTCCTCGGCCTCGTGCCCATGGTGGGAGCGACGCTGGGGGCCGTGCTCGTCGCGGCGGTCGCGCTGTTCGACGACCCCAAGAAGGCGGTCGTCGCAGTCGTCTACTTCATCGTCTACCAACAGACGGAGAACTACCTCGTGGCGCCGCGCATCATGCAGCGCACCGTCTCGGTGCCGGGCGCCGTGACCATCGTGGCCGCCCTCATCGGGGGCACGCTGCTGGGGATGCTCGGCGCGCTGCTGGCCATCCCCGCGGCGGCCGGGCTGCTGCTGCTCTACGACGAGGTGCTCGTCCCGCGCCAACGCCGCGTCTGACCCCCGCTTCCTCCGCCAAAGGTGACCTTTGGCGGTCGAGAGGTCAGCTCTGGCCCTGAGCGACGGCTTTGAACGACCAAAGGTCACCTTTGGCCACCTCCTCCGCCAAAGGTGACCTTTGGCGGTCGAGAGGTCATCACTGGCCCTGAGCGAGCGCTCTGAACGACCAAAGGTCACCTTTGGCGCTTCGAAGGTGGGCCAGAGGTGACCTTTGGCGGAGCGCGTAGCCTCGGGCGGTGCGTTTCCTCAACGACCTGCAGCCGGCGTTCGACCTGACCTACGACGACGTGTTCATGGTGCCCGGCCGCTCGTCGGTGACGTCGCGGATGGACGTCGACCTGTCCTGCGACGACGGCACCGGTAACACCATCCCCATCGTCGTCGCCAACATGACCGCGGTCTCGGGGCGGCGGATGGCCGAGACGGTGGCCCGGCGGGGCGGCATCACCGTCATCCCCCAGGACATCCCCACCGACGTGGTCGCCGACGTCGTGTCCTACGTCAAGGCCCGGCACGCGGTCCACGACACCGCCATCACCGTCGACCCCACCGAGACCGTCGGCGCCGCGCTGACCCTGCTGCAGAAGCGCGCCCACGGCGCCGCCGTCGTCATCGACCAGCAGAACCGGCCCGTCGGCCTGGTCACCGAGTCTGACCTCACGGGCGTCGACCGGTTCACCCAGGTGCGCGACGTGATGGTCAGCCGCGTGGTCACCATCGCGCAGGACAGCACGCCGGAGGAGGCCTTCGCCGCTCTGGGCAGCGCCCGGCACCGGCTGGCGCCCGCCGTCGACGCCGAGGGCCGCCTCGTCGGCATCCTGACGCGGCAGGGCGCGCTGCGGGCGACCGTCTACCGCCCGAACGTCGACGCCCACGGCCATCTGCGCATCGCCGCCGCGGTCGGCATCAACGGCGATGTCGCCGGCCGGGCCAAGGAGCTCGTCTCGGGGGGCGTCGACCTCCTCGTCGTCGACACCGCCCACGGCCACCAGGACAAGATGCTCGAGACCCTGAGGGCGGTCCGCGACCTCGGGCTCGGCGTGCCGATCTGCGCGGGCAACGTCGTCGCCGCTGCCGGCGTGCGCGACCTCGTCGAGGCCGGCGCCGACATCGTCAAGGTCGGCGTCGGGCCGGGGGCGATGTGCACGACCCGGATGATGACCGGGGTCGGCCGGCCGCAGTTCTCCGCGGTCCTCGAGTGTTCCACCGCCGCCCGTGAGCTCGGCGCCCACGTCTGGGCCGACGGCGGGGTCAGGCATCCCCGCGACGTCGCGCTGGCGCTGGCCGCGGGGGCGTCCAACGTCATGATCGGCTCCTGGTTCGCGGGCACCCTCGAGTCGCCCGGCGACCTCCAGGTGAGTGCCGACGGCCGCGCCTACAAGGAGTCGTTCGGCATGGCGTCCTCGCGCGCCGTCAAGAACCGCACCGCCGCCGAGTCCTCCTACGACCGGGCCCGCAAGGCGCTCTTCGAGGAAGGGATCTCCAGCGCCCGCATGTTCGTCGACCCGGCCAGGCCCAGCGTCGAGGACCTCCTCGACACGATCACCGCGGGCGTACGCTCGGCGTTCACGTATGCCGGGGCGCGCACCATCGGTGAGTTCCACGAGCGGGCGGTCATCGGTCTTCAGAGCACGGCCGGGTTCACCGAAGGCGCTCCGCTGCATACCTCCTGGTGAGCGTCAGGTGGGTGGTGACGACACGGCGGGAGACGGCTCATGCCGCTGCTTGGCCGCCGGCCACGTGGTGGCGAGCGGCAGGGCGGCCGGGTTGACCCGGCGCACGATCTCCTCGTGCACGCGGCGGACATAGGGCTCGCCCACCCAGAGGTGCTTGGCCCCGTCGACCGGCACGACCTCGGCCTGGGGCACGACCGCGAACCGCTCCCGGGCCTCAGCCGGGCGCAGGTAGTCGTCGAGCTCGGGCACGAGCGCGACCATCGGCTTACCCGACCCCGCCCACGCCGCCAGGTGCTTCGGCGTCGAGAAGCGCAACGGCGGGCTCAGCAGGATCACCCCCTCGACCGACGGGTCGTTGCCGTACATCAGGGCCAGGTCGGTCCCGAAGGACCAGCCGACCAGCCAGCGTCGCGGCAGCTCGGGCGCCTCGTGGAACTCCGCCAGCTCGATGGCCGCGGCCACGTCGTACCGCTCGGCGTCGGCGTTGTCGAAGACCCCCTCCGAGGTGCCACGCGGTGACGAAACCCCCCGCAGGTTGAACCGCAGCACGGCCAGGTCGGCCAGCGCCGGCAGCCGGTAGGCCGCCTTCTTGTAGACGTGGCTGTCCATGAACCCGCCGTGCGTCGGCAGCGGGTGCAGCGTGACGAGGGTAGCCACCGGGTCACGGTCGACGGGGAGCGCGAGCTCGCCCACGAGGGTGAGCCCGTCGGCCGTGTGCAGCTCGACGTCGGTGCGGCGAGCCGGGAGAATCGAGCTCGCGCGGATCTCGTCGGGGTCGCGGCTCATGGGCGCAGGCTACCCAGGGCCGGCGACGCTCACCGAAACGAGCTGCCGGCGGGGCGCGCGTCCCGTCGCTGCCAGCAGCCGGTATGCCAGTGCCGCCGGTCGCCCACCCCGCCGACGCCCTCCACGGGCCAGACGACGACGTGCGGTCGGCCCGGCTCGATCTCCTGCTGGCACCCCGGGCAGCGGTAGGGGCGGGTCGCGGTGGCCCCGGTGACCTGGCGCACGGTCCAGAGGTGACCGGCATACCGCGCGGTGCTCGTGCCCCCGCCGAGCCGGGTGACGTCGACCGGGTCGTCGCGGCGGCGGCGATTGGCGCGGGGCACCCCACAATCCTCCCGTATGCCCGGGGGCCCGCCGGACCCTTGCCCGGGTCGATCCCGACCGCGGTGCAGGCGTCGGGTCAGGCCTCGGTCCGTCAGCACCGCTCCGACGTCCACCGCGAGGTCGCGCGGATGCCCGGCTACCTCCCGCCAGAACGTGCCCGCCCATCAGCCCTCGCGGCCGGGGGTGGCGGGGGCACGATCGACCACGGTCCTGACGCCGCCCGCCGCGTACGCTGCCTCGGTGCGACTCGTCATTGCCCGGTGCAGCGTCGACTACGTCGGCCGTCTGACGGCGCACCTCCCTCTCGCCACCCGGCTGCTGCTCGTCAAGGCCGACGGGTCGGTGCTCGTGCACAGCGACGGCGGCTCCTACAAGCCGCTGAACTGGATGTCGCCCCCCTGCGCGATGGCCGAGGTGCGGCCCACCGACGACGAGCGGACCACGGGGGTCACTGCCGTGTGGGTCGTCCAGCACGGAAAGTCGGAGGACCGGCTGCGCGTGCTCATCCACGAGGTACTCCACGACTCTCGGCACGAGCTCGGCGTCGACCCCGGACTGGTCAAGGACGGCGTCGAGGCGCACCTTCAGCGGCTGCTCGCCGAGCACATCCACACCCTCGGCGACGGCTGGAGCCTTGTCCGCCGCGAGCACATGACCCCCATCGGACCGGTCGACATCCTCGCCCGCGACCACACCCGACGGCACGTGGCCGTCGAGATCAAGCGCCGCGGCGAGATCGACGGTGTGGAACAGCTCACCCGCTACCTGGAGCTGATGAACCGCGACCCCCACCTCGCGCCGGTCGGCGGCGTCTTCGCGGCCCAGGAGATCAAGCCGCAGGCCCGAGTCCTGGCCGAGGACCGGGGGATCAGGTGCGTCGTCCTCGACTACGACGCACTACGAGGCATCGACGACGTCGGCGCGCGGCTGTTCTGACCCGCCTTCCGGTGGCGGCCACGTCCGTCCCGGCCACGGCTCGACCAGCCGCCAGCCGTCCGCATCGACCTCGACGGTGGCGACCGCTCCGTGGGGAACGTCCAGCTGCCGGCGAGTCTCGGGGGTGGCGTTGAGAGCGGTATGCGTGACGCCTAACGTCATGACCCCACCGTGGCTGACGACGACCACCGTCTCCCCACGATGCCGGTCGGCCAGCCCTTCCAGCGCGGCCACGAAGCGGACGACCACCTCGTCGCCGGACTCCGCTCCCGGCCAGCGCCGGGCGAGGTCACCACCCGCCCACGCCAGCACGGTCGCCCCGGCCTCCGGCGCCGACCAGCTCTTCCCCTCCAGCGACCCCACGTGGAACTCCTCCACCCCGTCGACGACCGTGACCGGCAGCCCGAGCCGTTCGCCGACGATCCCCGCGGTCTCCTGCGCCCGGTCCAGCGGGCTGGTGTACACCGCCGCCACCCGATCCCCGGCCACCCGGTCGGCCACATCCTGCGCCTGCCGGCGGCCCGTCTCGGTGAGGACCCCGCCGGCGTCGGTGAGGATGTTGGGCCGCTCGTAGGTCGCCTCGCCGTGGCGCACGACCAGGATCCGCGCCGGGCACTGCAGGTCGCTCACCCCGCCACGCTATCGAGCAGGCAGAATCGTCGCGTGCCCGCCGCCGTCGCCGCACCGAACCCGCTCGCCGCCCAGGCCGCCCTCGACCTCGTGGCCGAGGGCGGCACCGCCGTGGACGCCGCCGTCGCGGCGATGCTCGTGGCGATGTGCACCGAGCCGGGCGTGGTCTCCCCGCTCGGCGGGGCGTTCGTCACGGTGTGGCCCCACGACGGCGACCCGGAGGTCATCGACGCCAACGTCGAGATGCCGGGCCGGGGCCTGTCGGCCGAGCGGTTCGGGCAGGGGCTGCGCGAGATCACGACCACCTACGGGGGCGGCCTCACCCTGTATGCCGGTCCGGGCAGCGTCGCCACCCCGGGCGCCCTCTCCGGCCTGGGCCTGGTCCACGAGCGGCACGGCCGGGCGCCCTGGCACGAGGTCGTCGGGCCGGCCGCCCGGTCGGCGCGCGGGGGGTATCCCCTCGGGGCCGCAGCCGCGAGCTACCTCGCCATCACCGGTGACACTCTCTTCGCCTGGGACCCCGAGACGGCCGTCCTGCTGCTGCACGACGACGGGTCTCCCCGGGTCGCCGGGGAGCGAATGGTCGACCCTCGTCTCGCCGATTCCCTGGACCGTCTCGGCGAGGTGGGTGCCAGCGACCTCTACCACGGCGACCTGGCTCTGGCGCTCGCGGCCGACCAGCAGGAGCGCGACGGCCTGATCACCCGAGCCGACCTGGCGGCATACCGACCGGTGATCCGGCCCCCTCTCCGGCTGCGCGCGGGCGACTGGGACCTGGCCATCAACGCGCCACCGTCCATCGGAGGCCCCGTGCTGGCCGTCATGCTCGGCGAGCTGGTGCGACGGGGCGACTGGACGGTGGCCGACCTCATCGACGTACAGCGGCAGGTCCTCGGCCACCGGCTGCGCGAGCACGACTTCTCGGGCGACCTGGAGGCCGACGGCTACGACCTGCTCGACCGGGTGCAACGCTACGGGCTCGTGGGGCTGCCGACCTCCGGTTCGACCGCGCACGTCTCCGTCGTCGACGGCGCCGGGACGGCCTGCGCGATCACGGCGTCGGCCGGCTACGGTTCGGGCGCCACGGTGCCCGGCACCGGTCTGATGCTCAACAACTGCCTCGGCGAGCCCGAGCTCAACCGGCTCGGGCTGCACGCCCTCGAGCCCGGTACGCGGCTCGCGTCCAACATGGCGCCGACGGTCGGGCGGGCGGCCGGTCCGGCGTCCGGGGTGAGACCCGTGCTGGCGATCGGGTCGCCGGGCGCCGACCGGATCACGACGGCGCTGATGCAGGTGCTCGGCCGGTATGCGCTGCAGGGCGTCGCACTCGACGCGGCCATCGACGCACCGCGGCTGCACGTGACCTTCCGGGGCGACTTCGCCGGGCCGGGGACGCTGGAGGGCGCCGAGACGGGCGGCCGGAACGCCCCGGCGACCGATGAGCCCGTCCCCGTCGTCCAGGTCGAGGGCGACGACGACCTGGTGCACGCCGTGGAGGCCGCGGGGCTCGAAACCGTGGTCCACCCGCGGTGCTCGATGTTCTTCGGCGGCGTGGGAGCGGCCTTCCGGCGTGCGGACGGCTCCCTGGGTGCGGCGGCCGACCGCCGCCGGGAGTCGGCCACCGGCGTCACCCCCGCCTGATGGCGTCGCTTCCGGGGACGCGTCGGCCCTTCTCAGGCGGTGAGCGCTCCCACGCCGGCCCCACCGACGTCCGGCTCCACCGCCAGGGTGAACACGCGGTTGAGGCGGGCGGCCCGTAGCAGCCGGGCCGTGCGGGGCGTGATGCTGGCCAGCACCAGCCGGCGGCCCTCGCGCCGGGC
>JALZBI010000441.1 GCA_030947565.1 Actinomycetota bacterium | reverse complement strand
GGCCACGGCAGCGAGGGCGTGGCGCGGGGTCATGACCCCACTCTGCCCGGCGCCATCATGAAGCACCAGCGCGTATTGCCACCTGGTCCTTGTAGCAAGGCTGCATAATCGACGCATGATCGACCTCGTCGCCCTCCAGTCGCTGCGGGCCGTGCGCACCCGGGGCTCGGTCGTGGCCGCCGCGGAGCTGCTCGGGTTCACCCCCTCGGCGGTCTCGCAACAGATCAAGAAGCTGGAGCGGCAGACCGGCGCGCCGGTCCTCGAGCGCTACGGCCGCGGGGTGCTGCTCACCGACCACGGCCAGCGGCTGGCCGAGCAGGGAGCTGACCTGCTCGACCGGATGGAGCGGATCGAGAGCGACCTGTATGCGTCGAGTGCGGTCGTCGGCGGCCGGCTGCGGCTGGCGGCCTTCTCGACCGCGGTGCGTGGCCTCGTGGCGCCGATGCTGTCCAGCGTCGCCGCCGACGGGCACGACCTGGAGCTCACGCTGGTCGAGCTCGACCCCTACCAGGGGATGGACGCGGTCGCCTCGGGCCAGGTCGACGTCGCGCTGGTGCACCAGTGGGGCGACACGCCCCTGTGGCGACCCGACCACGTCGAGGTGACCCCGGTGGGAATCGACGTCGCCGACATCCTTGTTCCCGCACACCACCGGCTCGCCGGGCGCCGTCGGGTGACACCGACCGACCTGGTCGGCGAGGTGTTCGCGTCGGCGCCCGTCGGGAGCGTCTGCCACGACTGGCTCACCCGGATGTTCAGCGGCGTCGGCGGCCCCCCGACCGTGTCGTTCTGGGCGGCGGAGTGGAGCTCGCACATCGCCTTGGTGAGCCACGGCGCAGCCGTCTCCCTCATCCCCCGCCTCGGGCGGGAGCCCCTGCCGGAGTCGGTCCGCGTCCTGCCGATCGGTGACCCGGTGCCCACCCGCGAGGTGTCGCTGGCGTGGCGGCGCAGCATGGGGTCCAGCCCGACGATCCAGTACCTGCGCGAGACGCTCGTCCGTCTCGCTCCCGGCCTCGGCCTGCGACCCGTCTGACCCTGTTAAGCCCTGTTAAGCCCTAACAAGCCCTGCCGCCGGTCCACGCCCGCTGCGGTCACTCGCCCGAACAGTGGTCGGGGACTACGGTCCGGGGATGACGACGACGCAGGAGGTCGTGGCCCGGGGCGACCTCGTCACGACGATCAGGTCCTCCACGGTCGAGGTCGACCCTGACGACCCAGGTGCACCGCCCTCGAAAGACGAGCCGGCAGAAGCGGACCCGCCGGTGCCGGACGCCCCTGCCGGTCCGACCGACCCGCCCGCCGACCCCGACGAGCCCCTCAACCCGGCCTAGCCGTCGCCCGTTCGCGCGGCACCCACCGACACCTGCGGGGAAGCAACGGGGCGCTACTCCACCAGTCCCTGGCGCATCCCCTCCGCGACGGCCGCCGCCCGGTCGGACACCCCGAGCTTCTGGTAGAGGCGCTGGGTATGCGTCTTGACGGTGCTCGCGCCGAGGAACATCTCCTTGCCCAGCTCGGGTATCGACAGCCCCCGGGCGAAGCCGCGGAGAACCTCGAGCTCTCGCGGGCTCAACACCGGCCGCGTCGGGTCGGCCCGGATCCGGATCTGTGTGGCCAGTCCGGCCGCCAGCTCGGGAGGCAGGACGGTCCGGCCCCGGCTCACCGCCAGGACGGCGTCGACGATCTCCTGCCGGCGCACGTCCTTGGAGAGGTAGCCCGCCGCGCCGGCCTCGATGCAGGCATAGACGATGCTGCTCTCGACGACCGCCGACAGCATCAGCACCCGGGTGGCCACCCCGTCACGGATGACCGCGGAGAGCAGCTGCAGCCCGTCCATGTCGGGCATCTGGTAGTCCACCACCGCGACGTCGGGCGCCTCCTCGGAGATGACCTGAAGCCCCTCGCGACCGTCGCCGGCCTCCCCCACCACCTCGATGTGGCCGCTGTTGGTCAGCCCCCGCCCCAGCCCGTCACGAAAGAAGGGATGGTCGTCGACGACCACCACGCGTACGCGTCGCGTTCCAGCAACCACGGTTCCATCCTCCATCGCTGGACGGGCAACGAGCATTCGTGTCCCGTCGACCACGATCTGCACGCGAGGATAGTTCGTCCGAGGTCGGCCAGGAGGGACGCGGGGAGGAATTCATGAGCGACGCGACACCCACGGTCGGTGTGGGTCCGCCGCTGGACGACGTCATGGCCGCGCACGCGCAGCGTGGACGGCGCCTCCAGCAGTGGCTGCGACTGGCCGTGGTCGGTTTCGTGTGGGTCGTCCTCGTGGTGGAGCCTCCCGACGAGAACGCCGGGTGGTGCTTCGCGGTCGCCACCGCCTACCCACTGCTCTGGGCCGCCTCGACGGTCGGGCTCGCGCGCCTGACACCGGGTGGGCGCGACCGGCTGCAGTGGGCGCCGCTCGCCCTCGACATCGTGGTCCTCGGTGTCGTGACCGTGCTGGCCGGTGCTTCCGCCGACGTGAGCTGGACCGCATACGTCGTCGTCGAGGGGTTCTACCTGCTGCCGATCCTCGCCGCGACGCAGCTGCGGCCGAGCGTCGCCGCAGCCCTCGCAGTGCCGATCGTCGGGGTCCACCTC
>JALZBI010000103.1 GCA_030947565.1 Actinomycetota bacterium | reverse complement strand
CGTCTGCGCCGCCGTCTGCGCCGCCGTCCGCCCCGCCGTCGTGGCCACCGGCGTTCGCGCCACCGTCAGCGGTGCCCTCTCCGGCACCGCCGTCCGCGCCCCCGTCGTGGCCACCGGCGTTCGCGCCACCGTCAGCGGTGCCCTCGCCGGCTGATCCGCTCACCGGATCCGTGGTCGGGTCCATCGGGTTGTCACTCATGACACTCCTTTCGGTCGAGACCGCACATCCTTGTGCGCGTCGTGTCCAGGCATACCCCAATCCGGCGCCGAGCGCACCCTCGACGTGTCGATGAGGACCGCTGCGACGACGAGCCGCTCGAGGTCGTACGTTGTCGCTATGCGCGTTACTCACCTGGGACACTCGTGCCTGCTCGTCGAGCTTGCGGAGGTGCGCGTCCTCATCGACCCGGGGACCTTCTCGACCGGGTTCGAGGACCTGCGAGACCTCGATGCCGTCGTCGTGACCCACCAGCACGCCGACCACCTCGACCGGGAGCGAGTCGTCTCACTCCTGGCGGCGAACCGGCAGGCGGCGGTCTACGCCGACCCGGAGTCGGCTCAGATCCTTGTCGGCCCCAACACCGATGTCGTCACCCTGGTGGCGGGAGAGCGGCAGCCGGTCGGCGCCGCGACGCTGGCCCCCGTCGGGGTGCTGCACGCGGTGAACCACGCCGGGGTACCACGGTGCACCAACGTCGGCGTCGTCCTGTCTGCGGACGGCGAACCGACGCTCTACCACCCGGGCGACGCCTACGACGGTGAGCCGGGTGACGTCGACATCCTCGCAATGCCGGTCAACGCACCGTGGGCCAAGGTGTCGGAGTCCATCGACGCTGTGCGTCGGATCGGCCCGCGCGGGATCATCCCGATCCACGACGCGCTGCTATCCGCCCCGGGTCGCGGCATGTACATCGACCACATCAGCCGGTTCGGCGGCGACGACCTCGCCGTGCACGACCTGGCCGGCAAGGGCGCGACGGAGATCGTCCGGGGCTGACCGGCATACCTGCAGCACGGAACACGTCGCGGATACAACCCCTCAGAAAGGATTGGATCTACCGCGTTCATCGACCAGTCGGCGTCAGCGCCGCTTGAGGCGGGTGATCCAGTAGGAGGCCTGTCCCGGCATTGGCACACCGAACCGGGCGTTGACCGCCCAGAGGTAGCCGCCCGCGACGGTCGCTGTCGAGGGCACGTCAAGCGTCCGGTCGCGTCGAGCGCCCGCCCACCGCGCGGTCCACCCGGCCTCGGTCCGGCGCATCAGCAGGCACGAGACCTCGTTCTGCCCGCTGCCGCGGACGTCGTAGAGGGTGTCCCCGTCGAGCTCCAGGCCGTCGCCACCGGTGATGCCGGGCCCACCGCGCACCGCGATCTCCGTGGTGGACCCGGTCGCCTCGTCAACGTTCCACAGGCCTCCGACCACAGTGTTGTTGAGCACCAAGGAAGCGTCCGGTAGCTCGCGAATCCCGTTGGCGTTGTTGGCGGTCCCGTCACCGGGGGGCCACGCGCCACTCAGCGGGAGGAACGTCGGGGCGGCGCCGGTCGGCTGCGCTCCTGCGCCCAGCGGCACGACCGTGAGCCGGTCTACCCGCGAGTCGGTGACGTAGACGGCGCGGGCGGTGGCCACGAGGTCGTTGAAGAAGACGGCGCCGGCGACCGCAGCGTCGTGGACGACCGCCCCCGTCGTGGCATTGACCGCCCACACGTGCTGCACCGCGCCCACGTTGCCGGCCACCCACACCAGGTTGCTGCGCGCGTCGTAGTAGAGGCCACGCAGCGCGCGACCCGTCACCGGACCCAGGAGGTCGCCGTAGGCACCGGTCATGAGGTCGCCCTTGATGAGGCGGCCGTCCTTCATCGACCCGGCGTAGAAGGTCGTGCCCGGTCCAGAGGTGATGCCCTCGGGCCGGAAACCGTCGGGCAGCGCCACCGTGTCAGGGGGGCGGACCGCCCGTGGCGAGGCGGCCGAGGCCGGTGCGGCACTGAGGGCGAAAGGGGCGAGGGCGGCGCCGGCGGCGAAGCCGAGGGCGGTGCGGCGGGAGAGGTGCTTCCTGGGTTCCGGCTGAGTCGGGGTCATTCGCCATTCTCGGCACGACGACCGTTGATTGTCGAGGTTGTCGTCGAGGTTCTCACCGGATCCGTAGGCGTCGGGCCCGAATCCGGCGGCGCATCCCTGGCTGCGCCATTGACGGTGCCCCCGGCCGTGCCCGTCACCGGGTCTGTCACCGGCCTGTCACCGGGCCTGTCACCGGGCCTTGCGGCGGGTCTTGGCGGCGCCTCGGGCGTCGCTCTCGCTGGCCGCCTCGACCGCGAGCCGGGCGGCGCCGATGATGCCGGCGCGGTTCTGCAGCGCCGCCGGGATGATGGGGGTGCGCAGCTTGAGGAGGGGGAGGAACTCGTCGCTCTCCCGGGAGATCCCGCCGCCGACGACGAACAGGTCGGGGGAGAAGAGGGCCTCGACGACGGAGTAGTAGCGCTGGAGCCGAGGGACATACTCCGCGTAGGTGAGGCCGAGGTTGTCCTTGACCGACGAGGCGGCCTCCTTCTCGGCGTCGTGACCGTCGATCTCGAGGTGTCCCAGCTCGCTGTTGGGCACCAACATGTTGCGGTACATGATCGCGCTGCCGATCCCGGTGCCGAGCGTCGTGAGGATGACGAGGCCGTCCTCGTCCTTGGCCGCGCCGTAGTGCAGCTCGGCGTAGCCCGCGGCGTCGGCGTCGTTGACCAGCACCACGTCGCGTCCCAGCCGCTTCTGCAGCGCCTCCTCGCCCTCGAAGTCGATCCACGTCGGGTCGATGTTGGCGGCCGAGCGCACCAGGCCGTGCTGGACGACGGCCGGCACGGTGACGCCGACGGCGGCGTGGGCCGGGAGGTCGTCGGCGAAGTGCTCGACGAGCTGAGCAACGACCTCGATCACCGCATCCGGTGTCGCCGGCTTGGGGGTGAGGATCTTCTTGCGCTTGGTGCTGAAGTCACCTTTGTCGAGGTCGACGAGGGCGCCCTTGATGCCGCTTCCCCCCACGTCGATCCCCAGGGCGTGGTGATGCTTGGCCATGGTGTCCGCCTGCCTTCGCGTCGTTGGTCGGGTCAAGGTGCTGTGTCTCGCCGGTCCCGTCAGGGACTGCCGCTCAGTCTGGCAGTTCGCGGGGGCCCACCGTCAGGGCAGCGTGAGGATCTCGGTGCCGTCCTCGGTGACGAGGATCGTGTGCTCGAACTGGGCGGAGCGCTTGCGGTCGGCGGTGACGACCGTCCACCCGTCGTCCCACATCTCCCAGTCGGCACTGCCGAGGTTGAGCATCGGCTCCACGGTGAACGTCATCCCCGGCTCGATGAGCCGGCCGTAGGCCGGTGCGGCGTCGTAGTGGGGGACGACGAGCCCGCTGTGGAACGCGGTGCCGATCCCGTGGCCGGTGAAGTCGCGGACGACGCCGTAGCCGAACCGCTTGGCGTAGGACTCGATGACGCGGCCGATGACGTTGAAGGGCCGTCCCGGCACCGCCGCTCGGATGCCGCGCATCATCGCGGTATGCGTGCGCTCGACGAGCAGCCTCGACTCCTCGTCGACGTCACCGCAGAGGTAGGTCGCGTCGGTGTCACCGTGGACACCGCCCTTGAAGGCGGTGATGTCGATGTTGACAATGTCGCCGTCCTCGAGCCGTCGATAGTCGGGGATGCCGTGGCACACCACCTCGTTGACCGACGTGCAGAGCGACTTGGGAAAGCCCTTGTAGCCCAGGGTCGACGGGTACGCGCCGTGGTCGAGGAGGAACTCGTGCCCCACTCGGTCGATCTCGTCGGTCGTCACTCCGGGCGCGATGAGGGTGGCAGCCGCCTCCATGGCCTGTGCGGCGATGCGGCTCGCGACCCGGATCCGCTCGATCGTGTCGGCGTCCTTGACCTCCGAGCCCGCGAAGGTGGCCGGGCGCGGGCGGTCGACGTACTCCGGGCGCGAGATCCCCGCGGGCACCGGTCGGCGCGGCGAGACGTCCTGAGGAGCGACGGTTGCGAAGGTGACCGGCATACGGTGAAGTCTAGGCACGCAGGTTTCGACGAGCGCACGCATGGAGGCACGGTGAGCTACTGGTTCAACACGACTACGGGGCAGGTCGAGACCGACGACGACCGGGGCCAGGCCGCCGACGTCATGGGGCCCTACGAGAGCCAGGCGGAGGCGCGCGACGCGCTCAAGTCAGCCCGGGACCGCACCGAGCAGTGGGACCGCGAGGACCACGACTGGGACTCGCGCGGATCGGCCGCTGGGTCGTCCGACGACTGACGTCGGCCCCGACGCAGCACCGCGCAGCCTGTATGCCTGGGCGCGCGGCCGTGACGCGTGCCGCGCGGCTCAGCGACGCCGACGTCGTCGCTGACGCCCCCGTGCCCCGATGGGGCGGGGGGTCGCCCCGCTCTACTCGCCGCACTGAGGCTCGGTGATAGCAGCCCGGGCAGCGCGCCCGTCGCGTTCCTGCACCGCATACGGGTCGGTGCGTTCGTCGTAGGCCCAGAAGCCGCGCAGCCACGCCGCCGTCGCCGCCACGCCCAGGACGCAGAGCACCCCGCCGCTCGTGACGGCCGGTCGCACCCCGAACCGGTCGGCAACAAGGCCCGAGCGGATCTCGCCGCCGATCGGCCCGAGGGAGTAGGAGAGCATCTCGATCCCGGCCAGCCGCCCCCGCAAGCCGTCGGGAATGGTCTGGTGCCAGATGGTCGACCTGAACATGCCGCTGACCTGGTCGGCGGCGCCTGCGGCGGTGAAGCAGAGCAGGACGAGCCACGGGTTCTGGGCGAGTCCGGCGAGCGCGACGGCCCCACCCCAACCGATGGCGGCCAGGACGACGGCCCGTCCGTGGTGGTGCACGCGGGAGGCCCAGCCCGAGGTGAGCGATGCCGCGAGCGCGCCGACGGTGGCTGCGGAGTAGAGCAGGCCCAGCAGGTCGGGACGGCGCAGGACGTCCTGCGCGAGGGCCGGGAAGATCACTGTGGGCATGGCGAGGACCATGGCGACGATGTCGATGACGTAGGTGCCGAGCAGGTCGCGGCGGGTGAGGGCGTACTGGAGTCCCTCGCCGATCCCCCGCAGGCTGGGTGGCGCCGTCTGCTCCAGGGGCGGGTAGGACCGGAGGCGTGAGAACAGGGCGGTGGCGACGACGATCCCGGTGACGTCGATGAGGAAGCACCAGCCGACGCCGACGGAGCTGACGAGCAGGCCGCCGAGCGCGGGCCCGGCGAGCATGCCGATCTGCAGCCCCACCGAGGAGAGGGCGATCGCCGCGGTGAGCTGGTCGTGAGCCACGGTCCGGGGGATGAGCGCCTCTCTCGACGGGCGTTGGAGTGCCCCCGCCGCCGAGAGGAAGGCGGCGACGACGAAGACGAGCCAGACGTGGGGGTGCGGCTGGAAGGCGTTGACGGCGAGCACCGCAGTGAGGACTACCTGGGCGACACCGGTCCACACGAGCATCAGCCGTCGGTCGAGATGGTCGGCCAGCGCCCCACCCCACAACCCGAAGACGATGAGCGGGACCAGCTCGACCAGGCCCACGGCGCCGACCACGAAGTTCGAGCCGGTGAGCTGGTAGAGCTGGAACGGGACGGCGACGTAGCTGACCATCGCGCCGAGGTAGAAGACGGTGCCGGCGAGGAAGAGCACGCGGTAGTCGCGCGAGGTATGCAGCGGCGACAGATCCATCCGGAGGCGCGAGAACAGCCGGGCCAGACGACGAAGGAAGGTCACCGGACCGCCCCCAGGTGTCGTGTATGCCGGCCGCCCACGAGGGTCGATTCTCGTGCCCCGGGCGCGGGTGAGTCCACCGAGCGGCGGTTGCGCTGCCGGCGGGGCTGGATCTCAGAGCGGGGCGGCGGCGCGCAGCGAACCCACGACGACGAAGTTGCCCAGGTAGGAGCCGCGGTCGGGCGCGATGACACAGCTGATGGCGACGACGGTGTCCTTGCGGACGTCGACGACCTGAGGGGTGGTCGTCAGCCGGTCGAACGGCACCGTAAGCGCTGTGGTGACGTCGTAGACGAACGTGCCGCGCGTCGTCCGGATCACGAGCGCGTCGCCGGTGCGCGCGTTCTGCAGACCGCTGAAGACTCCCTTGCTCGCGTCGTCGGGCCGGTAGCGGTTGGAGTGCCCGGTGATGAAGGTGGTCTCCGTGCCGGGCACCTGCGGGGGAGCCCCGAGGTCGATGCGGGCCACCTTGTCAAAGGTGGGCGCGTCGTAGCAGGGCTGACCGGGGACCTCGCAGGAGGCGGAGGAGTTGTAGCGCGCGAGCCCGGAGGACCCGGCGTCGATGAGGACGGCGTCCTGGCGCCGCACCTGGAACGACACGAGCTCGCCCTGCTCGACCGGCTGGATCGCGGTGGGCAGCCCTGGTTCGTCAACCGACGCCGAGGAGGTGGATGGAGGGGGCGGCGGTTCTGTCGACGCGGATGCCGGCGGGGCCGGAGAGGCGGGCTGGGTCGGCACAGAGCTGGTGGTCGAGCCCGCGCTGGGGGCGACCGGTGTGGGTGGCCCGGTGGCGAACGTCCCGTTGCTCGCCTCGGTCACCTGGTCTATGGCGCTACCGGGAGGGGAGCCGGAGGAGCAACCGACGACTAGCGCCAGCACGGCGGCCACGAGGGCCGCCGTGCTGGTCACGCGCCGGGCTGGTCTGAGTGCCCGGCCGACCGGGGTCGGGGTCATCGCCGCCCACAACGAACGACGGACGTCATTCGGTGCCCGACCCGGCCGGCCGGCCGTGCTCAGGAGTCGTCGTTCGGCGTCTCGACCCGGCGCAGGTGCGGCAGGCGGCCACCGAAAGCGACCCACAGCCCGAGCAGGACCAGGAGGACCAGAGCCATCCGCAGCGGAGTCACGGCGGACTCGCTGGTCGTCGCTTCACTGACCACCCCGGCCTTGACCGGTTGTAGCGGGTAGAGCGTCACCACCGTGGCCGGTGTCGTCGTGGTCGTCGTGGGCGGCGTCACCGGCGTCACCGGCGTCTTGGGCGGGATCAGGGTGGCCGTGATCGTGGAGGGCGTCTTGGGCGGGATCACGGTCGCCGAGGTCGCCGAGCTTGTCGAGCTTGTCGAGCTTGGCGAGGTTGTCGAGGTTGTCGAGGTTGTCGAGGTTGTCGAGCTTGTCGAGGTTGTCGAGGTTGTCGAGGTTGTCGAGGTTGTCGAGGTCGTCGAGGTTGTCGTCGTCGGCGGGGCCGGCGGCGGGCAGTCCGCGACGGAGGGCTCCGGGTTGAGCTTCATCGTGTTGGGAACGATCACGACGGACTTGATCTGGCCGTCCTTGAAC
>JALZBI010000102.1 GCA_030947565.1 Actinomycetota bacterium | reverse complement strand
GTGCCCGCGGCCCGCGCAGTGGTCGCGGCCCCGGCCCGCGTCAGGGCGGCCAGGGTGGCGGCGAGCGGCGCCCCCGCAGCGGCTACCAGCACACCACCTGAGGGGCGTACTGCCTCTGGCGCGCCGAAGCTCCGTGTGGAGGACTAGGCAGCTCGGGGCAGCCGGACTATGAGGAGCGCAGCGCACGGAATCCCGTGCGCTGCGTTCCTGATGTTGGCCGCGGCGTGGTCCGGCCCGGTTGTCCTGCCACCGTCAGGTCCCGGTGCGAGAATCGGCGGGTGGCCGACGACCTCCCGAGCTTCCTCGCGGGCCGTCTCCTCGTCGCCGCTCCACAGATCGAGGAGGCGACCTTCCGGCGGTCGGTCGTGCTCCTGCTCCACCACGACGAGGACGGCGCGCAGGGGGTCATCCTCAACCGGCCCATCGACGCCGACATCGACGCGGTGCTGCCCGGGTGGAAATCGGTGGCGACTCGGCCACAGACCATGTTCCAGGGCGGCCCGGTGGAGCTGAACTCCGCCATCGGCGTCGTCACGGTGCCTGGTGACACCCCTGAGCCGCTCGGCGTCAAGCGCCTGTTCGGCGGCCTCGGCCTCGTCGACCTCGACGCCCCGCCCAACCTCGTCGCCCAGGAGGTCGCGGGCATGCGGATCTTTGCCGGGTATGCCGGGTGGTCCGGGGGGCAGCTCGAGCTCGAGATCCGGCGCGGCGACTGGTACGTCGTGGTGAGCGAGTCGCGTGACGCGTTCAGCGCGGCGCCCGAGAGGCTGTGGTCCGAGGTGCTGGCGCGTCAGGCCGACAACCTCAAGCTCGTCGCCGGCTTCCCCGACGACCCCTGCCTGAACTGATGACCGGCCAGCCCTTCCAGCCCCACCGCGAGAGCTGGGTCGACCGACAGATCCGCGAGGCCCAGGAGCGCGGCGAGTTCGACAACCTGCCCGGTGCGGGCCAGCCACTGAAGGACCTCGGCGACCCCAGCGACCCCGACTGGTGGGTCAAGCGCTACATCCAGCGCGAGAAGCTCGATGTCAGTGGCGCCCTGCCGACCCCGTTGGCGCTGCGCAAGGAGGCCGCGTCCTTCCCCGAGTCGCTCGCCGATGTCCGCCGGGAGGCCGACGTCCGCGAGATCCTGGAGGACTTCAACCACCGGGTGAAGGTCGACCGGCTCCGCCCCGCGGTCGGCGCCATGCCGCCGCTGATCTCCCGCACCGTCGACGTCGACGAGGTCGTCGAGCAGTGGCGGCAGCTGCGGGCCGACCTCGATCAGCGCGCGGCGGCCAGTCGCGCCCGGACCGACGCACCGAGTGAGCCCACCCCAGCGCGCCACCCCTGGTGGCGCCCCTGGCGCCACCGTGGTTCTCGGCCTTAGCCGACGGACGACCGGCGCGAGACGTCGGCACTCGCCCGCTGCATACACTTCTCGTATGCCTCTGGACATGCCGCCCGACCCCTTCGAGCCGCAGCCGCAGCCCTCTGGACCCGGCACCTCGACGAGCGTGCTCGAGCGCGAGCAGGTCGACGAGCAGGTCGCCGAGCCGGGTGACCACGAACGGTTCGCCCACTACGTGCGCAAGGAGAAGATCCTCGAAAGCGCCCTGTCCGGCGCGCCCGTCATCGCTTTGTGCGGGAAGGTCTGGGTGCCGGGCCGGGACCCGAACAAGTTCCCGGTCTGCCCCGCGTGCCAGGAGATCTACGACGGCATCCGCAAGCGCGAGGGCAGCGACGACGACAAGAAGTAGCCCTCAGCCGGCGACCACGACGTAGCCCCAGCCGGGAAGGAAGATCGACTCCCCGAGGTCTACGTCGGTGCCGGTGAGCACGTCGACCCCACCGGGGGCAGGCGGGTCGTCGCGCCACGTGATCTCGTCCTTGACGAAGAACTCCGGCCGATTGGCGCTCCCGTCCTCCTGGCCGGCGTCGGGCGGTAGGGGCTGGTGGCGGCGTCGACGGTCACGCGGACGGCTCTGGCGGAACATCCGCTGCCGCCGCGAGCAGGGGAGCGGTGCGGTGGTCGATCCGGGTCGCTAGCGAGATGGCCGTCGAGGCCCGCACCACGTGGGCGTCGTCGACGACGAGGTCGATGACCCGCTGCAGGTCGGCGTTGTCGCGGGCGACCATGCGGATCAACAGGTCGCCCGAGCCGGTGATCGTATGCGCCTCGAGCACCTCGGGGATCGCCGTCAGGTGCTCCACGACCGGGCCGTGACCGCGGCCCTGTCGAATCTCCAGGGTGCAGAAGGCGGTCACCGGGTAGCCGAGGGCGGCGGGGTCGAGCTGCGGGGCGAACGACCGGATCACCCCGCGCTCGACCAGCCGGTCGAGCCGGGCCTGCACCGTGCCCCGCGCCACCCCGAGCCGGCGCGACGCGCCGAGCACCCCTACGCCCGGCTCGTGGGTGAAGAGCCGAATGATCCGGGCGTCGAGAGGGTCGACCGATGCCTCGCTTGGCATGGGCACAGTGTCCACGGGTTGTCCTGGCGGACCAACACCCTGGGGGACGAGCGACGCTTGGTCGACAGTCAACCCGCCCACAACGGGATGCGGAAGAGCACCGTGGTCCCCACCATCCACATCGTGCTGACCCCGAGGATCGCATAAGCCGTGGTCGGCCGAGCCCAAGACAACAGCGAGCCCCCGACGACGAAGACGGGCAGGATGGTGAGGGTGTTGCGGGCCACGGAAAGGTAGTAGGTGCTCGTCACCAGCACGCTCAGCGTGACGAACGTCAGGGTCAGCTCAGGCCAGAGGCGGCGTCGAGCAAGATAGACCAGCAAGCCGATGGCGGCGATGACGGTGACCATGTCGACGACGTGTTGCGCGACTTCTTCTGGTGCCAGGCCTTGCGCGCCGAAAGCCCGATCCACGGTGGTGCCCAACGACGTCCAGGGCCAGGCGAGATGGCGCCCCCATCCCACCGCCTGAGCGCCGAACCAGCCGGACCACTCACCCGTTGCCCACCAGAGGTAGACGGCGTACGCCACCGTACCCAAGGAGCCGACCCCCAGGCCGACGAGCGGCCACGGTGCGAAAGGCTCTGCGTCGCGTCGCCTGATCACCACGAACATCACGAGGAGTGCGGCGAGGAGGAACAACCCGTTGATCCGAATCAGGGATGCTGCGGCGCACAGCCCACCGGCCAGCCACCATCGGCGCCGACACCCGGCCCACCAGGACGCGGACGCAAAGGCCAGGTAGACGGGTTCCGAGTAGAGCGCGGTCAAGAAGGTGGCCGTCGGCCACGCCATGAGGAGCGTGGCAGCGAACGGACCCGCCCGCCGGCCCCACTGGTCCTCGGCGATCCGGAGGACCAACGTGGTGGCGACGAGACAGCTGATCGAGGTGAGCAGCAGAGCCGCTGCCAGCACCGCAGCATGGTTGAGAGACCCGAGTCCCAGAAGGAGGGCGAGCCCCCGGATGAGCAGGGGATACCCCGGAAAGAACGCCCGGTTCATCGGCGCCCCGTCGGTGGCGTACCCGCTCTCGGCGATCCCGATGAGCCAGCTGGCGTCGTAGTGGTTGGGTAGGTTCGCCCAGCCAGCGACCCCGTCCGCCAGCTGCCCGTGGTCCGGCTTGGCGAACTCGGTGGTCGCAAGCGCAACCCAACGCAGGAGGGTGAACCCGAGCCAGATGCTCCCCGCGAGAACGACGGTCGCCCGCCACGGACGGACCGCGGCGGAAAGCGGGTTGCCCTCGCCCTTCTCCTGACGGCGTTCCAGCACGGTCCATGGTTGCACCCGCCGAGGGTAAACGCGCGAACACGGCGGCAATCGCGCTGTCCGCGACCAACCGCACCCCGCGATGGGCCAGACCCGCGAGTCCCGTGGCCCGGCGGGCGCGGTTTCGGTCTAACCTGCCTCGATCGGGCGGGTGCACAACTCTGCAGGAGGCGGCCACGGATGAACGACAGGGTTGACGCGGCGAGTCACCAGGATTTCGACGTCGCCGCGCTGTCCGACGACGACTTCGTTGACGTGGCCTACCAGTTGCTGCTGGGCCGGCGACCCGACCCGAGCGGCTTCCAGCAGTGCCGGCGCCGGCTCGCCGACGGTGTAGCCCGCCCAGCGGTCCTCCAGGAGATCCGCGACTCTGAGGAGTTCCGCTCGATGGCCCGATCGCCGCTCGCGGCGTTGCACGGGGCCCGCATCGCATGGGTCCGCAGCCTGCCCAAGGCGGCCAGCATCCTCGACCTCGGGGGCGCCAGTACCGGCAGTGCCAACGGGGCGATGATCGAGATGCGCTACCCGTACGCGTTCGAGCGGCTGATGATCATCGACCTGCCGCCGGACGAGCGTCACGATCAGTTCCGCAGCGACCGCTTCGCCGACGAGGTGTCCACGGCGCTGGGGCCGGTGCGCTACATCCACGCCTCGATGACCGACCTCTCCGCGATCCCGGACGCTTCCGTCGACCTCGTCAACAGCAGCCAGACGTTCGAGCACATCTACCCGGCCGAGGGGCAGGCCCTGCTGGACGAGGTGCGCCGGGTCCTGCGTCCGACCGGGATCCTGGCGCTCGACACGCCCAACCGCGCCCTGACGGCAATCGAGATGGCCGACCAGGCCGAGGAGTTTATCAACCCCGACCACAAGATCGAGTACACGCACGCCGAGATGCTGCAGCTGTTCGACCGGCACGGGTTCACCGTGACCCGAGCCCAAGGCATCGCGTGGCTGCCCCAGTCGGTCGCGACCGGGGTGTTCGAGCCCGATGAGATCAGTGCCAACGCCGCCCTCTACGACGACATCGAGAACTGCTACCTGTTGGCCTATCTCGTCCGCCCGACCTCCGGGGTCCTCACCCAGGTGCGGCAGCGGGCGGAGTCTGGGCTGGCTCGGCTGAGGCGCGCTCGGGCATAGTGTTCCGTGGTAGACCGCCTGAGGGAGACAAGATGTACACCTTGACTAGCGGTAGCCCCACCGGTTGACTAGACAGAGACCCTCGGGCAGCCTCGCGGCATGACGCAGACAACGGCGGACCGCACCTCGGCCGTGGGCCCCGACGACACCCGCGCGCGCGACGACCTTACCGCGCAGGAGCGCAGCGCCGGCTTCGACGTCGACCAGCTGAAGCAGCTGGTCGGACTGGTGGCCTACGACGAGGCCCAGGACGTCTTCCCCGTCACCGGCTGGGATGCGATCGTCTTCGTCGTCGGCAACGCCACCCAGACGGCGCACTACTACCAGGCGGCCTGGGGGATGGACCTCGTCGCCTACCGCGGGCCGGAGACCGGCTACCGCGACCACAAGTCCTACGTTCTCGAGTCCGGGTCGATCCGCTTCGTCGTCTGCGGCGCCGTCGACCCCGACAGCCTGCACGCCGACCACCACCGGGTCCACGGCGACGGCGTGGTCGACGTCGCCCTCGAGGTGCCCGACGTCGACCGGTGCATCCGCCAGGCCAAGGCGGCCGGGGCGACCGTCCTCGAGGAGCCCCACGACGAGACCGACGAGCACGGCACGCTGCGGATAGCGGCCATCGCCACCTACGGCGACACCCGGCATACCCTCGTGCAGCGGGTCGTCGAAGGCCACCGCTACGCGGGCCCCTACCGTCCCGGCTTCGAGCCCGCGTCGTCCACCGTCGTGCGCCGCGACGGCCAGCCGAAGCGCCTCTTCCAGGCCCTCGACCACATCGTCGGCAACGTCGAGCTCGGAGCGATGGACGAGTGGGTGGGCTTTTACAACCGTGTCATGGGCTTCGTCAACATGGCCGAGTTCGTCGGCGCGGACATCGCCACCGACTACTCCGCGCTGATGTCGAAGGTCGTCGCCAACGGCAACCACCGGGTCAAGTTCCCGCTCAACGAGCCGGCCGTCGGCAAGCGCAAGAGCCAGATCGACGAGTACCTCGAGTTCTACCGCGGTCCGGGCGCTCAGCACCTTGCCGTGGCCACCAACGACATCTGCGCCACCGTTGACGCGTTGCGGGACAACGGGGTCGAGTTCCTCGACACCCCCGACTCCTACTACGAGGACGCGGAGCTGCGGGCGCGGATCGGTGAGGTCCGGGTGCCGATCGAGCAGCTCCAGCGGCGCGGCATCCTCGTCGACCGCGACGAGGACGGCTACCTCCTGCAGATCTTCACCAAGCCGCTCGGTGACCGCCCCACCGTCTTCTTCGAGCTCATCGAGCGACACGGCTCGCTCGGCTTCGGCAAGGGCAACTTCAAGGCGCTGTTCGAGGCCATCGAGCGCGAGCAGGAGCGCCGCGGCAACCTGTGACCGGTCTCGTCCCGTGCGGTCGGCCCGTATGCTCGCGGCATGAGCCAGCGCGCCGGGTGGTACGACGACCCGGAGAACTCTGACCACCTCCGCTACTTCGACGGGGTCGTGTGGACCACCAACACGACGCCGAAGGCCCCTCCGGTACCGGCCAGCCCGACGACGCCGATCCCCCAGGCGCCGCAGTCACGGCAGGGTGGCGTGCCCGGGTACCCCTCCCAGCAGGATGCGCCGCCTCAGCAGTACGGGCAACAGTACGGGCAACAGTACGGAGAGCCGCAGTACGGTCCGCCCCAGCAGTACGGACCTGGGGGGTATGCGTCGGCGCCCCCGGCCTACGGGCCGTCGTTGGGCGTCAAGACCACCCCGGACGGACAGCCGCTCGCCAGCTACGGGCAGCGCGTGGGGGCCTACCTGCTCGACGGGATCATCGCCGGGCTCATCTGCCTGGTCGCCGGCGGTTACTGGATCTACCAGTTCGTGCAGTGGTACGCGCGCTACATCAACGACCTGCTGCGGCAGGTCGACGCGGGCGGCACCCCCGCGGTGGACCAGGCGCAGGTCACCAGCCAGGCCACGGGCTACCTGCTGCCCTTCATCGTCGTCAGCCTCGTGGTGCAGATCCTCTACCAGGTCGGGTTCCTCACCCGGTTCGGGGCGACGCCGGGAAAGATGATCGTGGGGATCGCCGTCCGGCGGCGCGACCGGCCCGGCCCCCTCGACCTCGTCACGGCGCTCAAGCGGGTCGCGCTCTCGGTGGCCGTCGCGCTCGTCGGCTTCGTCCCGGTGGTCGGTGGACTGGCGTCGCTCGCGTCGATCCTCGACCTGCTCTGGCCGTTGTGGGACGACAAGCGGCAGGCGCTGCACGACAAGATCGCGGCGACCAACGTCGTCGTTCAGCCCCGTAAGGGCCGTCGTCCCGACGCGCGCCCGTAGGCGCATACGGCTGGGCGAGCCCGGTCAACGGGCCGGGACCACCTGGCCGCTGACCTCGGCGACCCCGATCCGGGTGCCGTCCGGTCCGGGCGCCCACGCCGTCATCGTCACCACGTCGCCGTCCTCGAGGTAGGC
>JALZBI010000440.1 GCA_030947565.1 Actinomycetota bacterium | reverse complement strand
GCGTGGTCCGGGGGGGCCTGGCGGCGGACCGGGCGGGCGCGGGTTCGCTCGAGGCGGGGGAGGAGGCGGAGGAGGCGGTGGCCGGCCGGGCGGCGGCGCGACCCGGGCCGAGGTCGTCGACCGGCTCGACCGCGACGGACTGCTGCCCGCGATCACCTTCATCTTCAGCCGGGTCGGTTGCGACGCCGCGGTCGGGCAGCTCCTGGCCCAGGACGTGCGACTGGTCAGCGACGAGGAGGGTGCCCGCATCCGCCGGGTCGTCGAGGAGCGCGTCTCGGGGCTGGCCGACGAAGACCTCAGCGTGCTCGGCTACTGGGACTTCGCCGACGGCCTGGCCCGCGGGTATGCCGCGCACCACGCGGGCATGCTGCCCACCTTCCGCGAGATCGTGGAGGAGCTGTTCACGGCCGGCCGGATCCGCGCCGTGTTCGCCACCGAGACCCTTGCCCTCGGGATCAACATGCCCGCGCGCACGGTGGTGCTCGAGCGGTTGGTGAAGTTCAACGGCGAGGCCCACGTCGACATCACACCCGCCGAGTACACCCAGCTGACCGGTCGGGCTGGGCGCCGCGGCATCGACGTCGAGGGCCACGCCGTCGTCCTGTGGAACCGCGGCCTCGACCCGCTGGCCGTCGCCGGGCTCGCCTCGACGCGCACCTATCCGCTGCGGTCCAGCTTCCGGCCGACCTACAACATGGCCGTCAACCTCGTCGCCCAGTTCGGGCGCGACCGGGCCCGCGAGCTGCTGGAGACCTCCTTCGCCCAGTTCCAGGCCGACCGGGCCGTCGTCGGGTTCGTCCGCACCATCCGGCGCAACGACGAGGCACTGGCGGGCTACGCGGAGCAGATGCAGTGCCATCTGGGCGACTTCGCGGCATACGCCGCCATCCGCGACGAGATCCGCACCCTCGAGAAGGACGCCGTCCGGGCGCGCGCCGCGAGCGTCCGCGCCGAGGCCGCCGTCAGCCTCGAGCGGCTGCGGGTGGGCGACGTCATCGAGATCCCGGCCGGTCGACGGGCCGGCTACGCCGTCGTCGTGCAGGCCGACGGCGGGGGCAAAGGGGAGGCCGCGTCACCCGCCGTGGTGACCGACGACCGGCAGCTGCGCCGGTTGACCCTCGTCGACGTGCCCACGCCCGTCGAACCCATCACGACGGTCCGGCTCCCGAAGAACTTCAACGCCAAGAGCCCGAAGTCGCGCCGCGACCTGGCCACCTCTCTGCGGATCGCCGTGCCCCACGACCCGCCGCCGAAGCGCGGCGCGACCGCCAACGCTCGCAGTGACCGCGACGTCGCCCGCCTGGAGGACCTGCGCCGGCAGATGCGCAGCCATCCGTGCCACGCCTGCCCCGACCGGGAGAACCACGCCCGCTGGGCCGAGCGGTGGTGGCGCCTCAGCCGGGAGACCCAGGGGCTGCAGCGCAAGGTCGAGGGCCGCACCCACTCCGTTGCGCGGACCTTCGACCACATCTGCGACCTGCTCGAAGACCTCGGCTACCTCGGGGCCGACGGGGCCACGGTCACCCCGCGCGGCGAGCAGCTGCGCCGGCTCTACACCGAGAAGGACCTGCTCGCCGCCGAGTGCCTGCGGCACGGGGTCTGGCAGCGCCTCGACGCCCCGGGTCTGGCGGCCGCCGTCTCCACCCTGGTGCACGAGCCCCGGCGGGAAGGATCCGAGGTCAGCCCCCGGATGCCGACCGACGACGTCGCCGAGGCTTGGCGCTCGATGGTGCGGTTGTGGGGCCAGATCGAGGACCGTGAGCGCGAGGGCGGTCTTCCGCTGACCGGTGACCCCGACGGCGGGATCGCCTGGATGGTCCACCGGTGGGCGGCTGGCCAGCGGCTCGAGCTCGTGCTGCGCGACAGCGAGATCGCGGCCGGTGACTTCGTGCGCCGCTGCAAGCAGATCGTCGACCTGCTCGACCAGGTCGGTGATGCCGCGGCTACGGCGGGGGCTTCGCAGCTGGCCACGACCGCCCGGGCGGCCGTGGCCGCGGTCCGCCGGGGGGTCGTCGCCGCAGATCGGGTCGACTGAACCATGTCAGGTCCGCAGATGCGGTAAACCGTCCGTCGCGGACACCGCACACGCGGGTATGCTGTCCGGCGTGACGACGTTTCGGGTCCGCGAGGCGGCCGCGCTCCTCGGGGTAAGCGACGACACCGTCCGTCGGTGGATCGACGCCGGTCGGCTGGCCGCCTCTACCGACGACGGGGGGCGCAACGTCGTGCGGGGACCGGACCTCGCCGCGTTCGCGCAGGAGATCGCGGCCGCGGGCGAGCACCCGACCCCGGGCCCGGTGCGCTCCGAGTCGGCCCGCAATCGGTTCGTCGGTCTGGTGACCCGGGTGGTCCGCGACACCGTGATGGCGCAGGTCGAGATCCAGGCGGGGCCCCATCGGATCGTCTCCCTCATGAGCCGGGAGGCGGCCGACGACCTCGAGCTCGAGCCGGGTGTCCTGGCCATCGCGGCGGTCAAGTCCACCAACGTCGTTGTCGAGGTCCCGGAGCACCCATGAGCCTGCGTGTTCTGCGTGCCCTGCCTGGCCCGCCGCACCGGGCGCTCGCCGCCGCTGCCGCGCTCGCGGCGCTGCCGGTGCT
>JALZBI010000008.1 GCA_030947565.1 Actinomycetota bacterium | reverse complement strand
CGTCGTCCTCGACCCGGTCATGGTGGCGACGTCCGGCGACCGGCTCGTCCCCGACGACGCGGTCGAGGCCATTCGGACCCTGCTGCTGCCCCTGGCGACCGTCGTCACCCCCAACCTCCCTGAGGCGCAGACCCTCACCGGAGAGCCCGTGAGCGACGCCGCCGGCATGACGCGTGCCGCGCACACCCTGCTGGCCCTCGGCGCCGGTGCGGCCCTGGTCAAGGGTGGGCACGGCGACGGAGACGACGCGGACGACCTGCTGCTCACGGCAGCCGGTCCCCAGTGGTTCCGCACCCGGCGCATCGCCACGGACAACACACACGGCACCGGCTGCACCCTCTCGTCGGGCATCGCGGCGGGACTCGCGACGGGGGCGACCCTCGCCGACTCGGTCGCGGCGGCCAAGGACTTCCTCACCCGGGCTCTACGGTCGGGCGCCCACCAGAAGGTCGGCGCCGGTCACGGGCCCGTCGACCACCTCGTCGACCGGAGGACCGCTCGGACATGACGGCGCGTCTTTTCGCCGAGTTGGCCTGGGACACAGTGCAACCCAGATACCGGAACATCCTCGCTCACCCGTTCGTCGTCGGGCTCGGCGATGGGTCCCTGCCGGACGGCGTCTTCGTGCGCTACCTCCTCGACGACGCCCACTACCTCGCCTCGTACGCGCGAACCCTCGCCGTCATCGCGTCCCGCATGCCGACGACGGCGGGTGTCGGGCTGTTCGCCGGTTTCGCGCAGGGGGCGGTCGTCGCGGAGCGCGAGCTGCACCGGTCGATCCTCGAACCCCGCGGCATCGACCCGGACGCACCCGGCGTGGCCGGCGAGAGCCCGGCCTGCGCGGCATACACCGGCTTCCTGGCCCGTGCGGCGGCGACGGCACCCGTCGAGGTGGCCGCCGCCGCGGTGCTGCCGTGCTTCCGCGTCTACCTCGAGGTCGGGCGCTCGCTCGTCCCCCATCGCCACGACACCCACCCGTATGCCGCGTGGATCGACACCTACGAGGGCGACGTGTTCGCCGAGGCCGTCGCGGTGGCCGAGCGGGCGGTGGACGAGCTGGCCGCCGCCGCTCCCCACCATCAGGCGGCGATGCTCGCCGCCTACCAGCGGGCGACCGACCTCGAGTGGCGGTTCTGGGACCAGGCCTGGACCGGCTGGACCGGCTGGACCGGCTGGACCGGCTGATCGGCTGAGACGGATCTGCAGACCGCCCGGCCCGCCGTGGAAGGATGCTGGGGCGCCATCGTCCCCTCCCCGAGGAGCTCGTCACCATGCCCATCGCCACGCCCGAGGTCTACGCCGACATGCTCGACCGGGCCAAGGCCGGCTCGTTCGCCTACCCGGCCATCAACGTCTCGTCGTCGCAGACCCTCAACGCCGCGCTGAAGGGCTTCGCCGACGCGGGGAGCGACGGGATCGTCCAGGTCTCCACCGGTGGCGCCGAGTACCTCTCCGGGGGGAGTGTCAAGAACATGGTCGCCGGCTCGCTGGCGCTGGCGGCCTACGCGCACGAGGTGGCGAAGAGCTACCCCGTGAACATCGCGCTGCACACCGACCACTGCCCGAAGGACAAGCTCGACGGGTTTGTGCGGCCGCTGCTGGCGGCGTCGACCGAGCGGGGCAAGGGCGGCGGGCTGCCGTACTTCCAGTCGCACATGTGGGACGGCTCCGCGGTGCCGCTCGAGGAGAACCTCGAGATCGCCCGCCAGCTGCTCGACCTGTGCAAGGCCGCGAAGGTCGTCCTCGAGGTCGAGATCGGCGTTGTCGGCGGCGAGGAGGACGGCGTCGCCAACGAGATCAACGACAAGCTCTACTCGACGCCGGAGGACGCGATCGCCACAGCCAAGGCGCTGGGCCTGGGGGATAACGGCTACTACATGACGGCGCTCACCTTCGGCAACGTGCACGGCGTCTACAAGCCCGGAAACGTCAAGCTGCGGCCCGAGGTGCTCAAGGCGGCGCAGGACGCGGTGCACCAGGAGTTCGCGACGGCCGACGAGAAGCCGTTCCACCTCGTCTTCCACGGCGGGTCAGGGTCGTCGGCGCAGGAGATCGCCGACGCGGTCGACTACGGCGTGGTCAAGATGAACATCGACACTGACACGCAGTACGCGTTCACCCGCCCCGCCGCGGGTTACATGCTCAGCAACTACGAGGGCGTGTTCAAGATCGACGGCGAGGTCGGCAACAAGAAGCTGTACGACCCGCGCGCCTGGGGCAAGGAGGCGGAGGGGGGGATGGCCGCCCGCGTCGTCGAGGCCTGCGAGCACCTGCGCGCCGCCGGGACCCACGCGTGAGCCTGACTCCGGACGGCAGCCTGCTCGGCATCCCGGAGACGCGGCTGCCGGCCGACCCGGCTGCCGCCGAGCTGGGGCAGGGGCCGACGCTGGGGCAGGTGGAGCAGGCCGCTGCGGCGCACCCGACCTCCAGCCTCGCCTGGGCGATCCTGGCCGAGGAGGCCCTCTCCCGCGACCGGACGGTGGAGGCGTATGCGTACGCCCGCACCGGCTACCACCGCGGGCTCGACGCGTTGCGCAAGTCGGGCTGGCGCGGGCAGGGTCCGGTGCCGTGGTCGCACGTGCCCAACCAGGGTTTCCTGCGTGCCCTCGGTGCCCTGCACCGCGCCGCGCGGGCGATCGGTGAGCATGACGAGGAGCAGCGCACGGCAGCGTTCCTGCGTGACTCGTCGCGCGAGGGCGCGGAGGCCCTCGGCCTCTAGAGGAATGCCGGGGAATGGACCCCCGATGTGTCCATTCCCCGGCACCTGCCCCCCTTGTGGGCAGCGGAACCGGCCAAAGCCATCCGCGCGGCCATCGGCGTCATCCCCAGAAGGCGCCAAGCGACCGATGACATCCAACCACGACCGTTGACCACCGAACTGGTCAAACGCTGCCAATGGCCCTAAGATGCCACGATGGTTGAGCCGCCCCACCCCGACCTCCCCGGGGCCGACCTCATCGACGAGGACCCCCGCGACACCATCGCCCGGCTGCTCGAGCTGGAGGAGACCCGCCAACGAGAGCGCCGCAGCGACCTCGCGACGATCCGCAATGCGTTGGCGCGCCTGCACGACCTCGACGTCCCCCGCGACGTCCCGGCCATCGCCCCGATCACGGTGGAGCTGGCCCCCACGCTCCTGCGCAGCCTCAACGAGGAGACCTGCGGCCCGGTGCGCAACGCCGCCATCAGCGCGGCCGTGGGGTCGGGGGTCGCCCCCGACCTCGTGGTCAACACCCAGGCGGCCATCCGGGCGGGCCTCGAGCAGCGCACCATCTATGACGACGTGGTCCTGCGCACGACCCAGGGCCGGCAATGGGTCGCCGAGTGGGCCGAGGTCGGCGAGCGGCAGCGCGTGCTGGAGGGCGTGCCGAGTGAGTTCGCCGTCTACGGCGACCGGGCGGTCGTCGCTGCGGGTGTGTGGGGCGATGCCTCCGCCGACTACGTCGTCGTCCGGGACCCCATGCTCGTCCAGGTGTTCATCGCGTTGTTCGACCAGATGTGGGAACAGGCGGCGCCGATCGCGGCCGACCGGGGTGACGAGGGCGAGGACGCATACCTGCTGTCGCTGCTCTCCCGAGGCCTCAAGGACGAGGCGATCGCCCGCTACCTCGGCTGGAGCCTGCGGACCGTACGCCGGCGGGTCGCCCGGCTCATGGTCGACCTCGGTGCGCGCACCCGGTTCCAGCTCGGCGCTGAGGCGGTCCGCGCCGGGCGGATGACCGCGGGGGGCGAGGTGGCGGCCCGTCCGACGCCCACGCGTTACGGCCTGCCCCGTCAGTTGGGCGGGGCCGAGCGCAGCGGATAGCCTGGCGCCGCCCAGCGACCCGATGTCGAGCAGGACCCAGCGGAAGAGGTGGACCGATGCCGGCCGTCGTGTTGGTGGGGGCCCAGTGGGGCGACGAGGGCAAGGGCAAGGCGACCGACCTGCTCGGCGACAGCTGTGACTACGTCGTGAAGTTCAACGGGGGCAACAACGCCGGCCACACGATCGTCATCGGCGAGGGCGACAAGGCGCAGAAGTATGCGTTGCACCTGCTGCCCAGCGGCATCCTCACCCCGACGTGCACTCCCGTGATCGGCAACGGCGTGGTCATCGACCTGTCCGTGCTGTTCGAGGAGATCGCCGGCCTCGAAGCGCGCGGCGTCGACACCTCGAAACTTGTTGTCAGCGCAAACGCGCACGTCATCACGCCCTACAACCGCACCCTCGACAAGGTCACCGAGCGGTTTCTCGGCTCCCGGCGGATCGGAACGACGGGCCGGGGGATCGGTCCGACCTACGCCGACAAGATGTCGCGCACCGGCATCCGCATCCAAGACCTGTTCGACGAGAACATCCTGCGGCAGAAGGTCGAAGCGGCCCTCGACGTCAAGAACCAGGTGCTCGCCAAGATCTACAACCGGCGCGCCGTCGCGGCCGACGACGTCGTCGGCGAGCTGCTCTCCTTCGTCGGCCGGCTCCGCCCGATGGTCAGAGACACCTCCCTGCTCTTGGAGCAGGCCCTCGACCGCGGTGACACGGTGTTGCTCGAGGCCGGTCAGGCGACCTTGCTCGACGTCGACTTCGGCACCTACCCGTTCGTCACCTCCTCCAACGCGACGGCCGGGGGCGCCTGCACGGGCTCAGGCATACCGCCGACCCGCATCGACCAGGTGATCGCCATCCTCAAGGCCTACACGACCCGCGTGGGCGAGGGCCCGTTCCCCACCGAGCTGAGCGACGCCCACGGCGAGTTCCTGCGAAAGACCGGCGCCGAGTTCGGGACGACGACCGGCCGCCCGCGCCGCTGCGGCTGGCTCGACACGGTGATAGGCCGCTACGCCACGCGGATCAACGGCGTCACCGACTTCGTGGTCACCAAGCTCGACGTCCTCACCGGCCTCGACACCGTGCCGATCTGCGTTGCCTACGACGTCGACGGCGTCCGCCACGACCAGATGCCCATGGGGCAGAGCGACTTTCACCACGCCGTCCCGGTCTACGAGGAGCTGCCCGGGTGGTGGGAGGACATCTCCGGCTGCCGCACCTTCGCGGAGCTGCCGCCCAATGCGCAGCGTTACGTCGAGCGGGTCGAGGAGCTCATCGGGGCCCGCGTCTCCGCGATCGGCGTCGGCCCTGGCCGCGAGGCGATCATCGAGCGCCACGACATGCGCCCGGTCCGCGCGCGCGGGTGACCGCCTACCACGTCGCCCCTGCGCGGGGCTGGCTCAACGACCCCAACGGACTGGTCCACTGGGCCGGCCGGTGGCACGTCTTCTTCCAGCACAACCCCGACGCGGCCCGGCACGGCAACATCGCCTGGGGTCATGTCAGCAGCACCGACCTCGCGACCTGGCAGGAGCATCCGGTGGCCTTTCGCCCGCAGCCCGGCGGCCCCGACCGCGGCGGCTGCTGGAGCGGGGTGTCGGTGGTCGACGGTGAACGAGTCGCCGCGGTCTACACGGGGGTTCACGACGGACCGGCCGACTCCACCATCTGCCTTCGCTACGCGTCGGACGAGCGGCTCGACCAGTGGTCCGCTCCGGTGGTGGTCGGCCGTGCGCCAGAGGGCGTCGGGGTCAAGGAGATGCGCGACCCCTTCGTCTTCACGTGGTCGGGCCGGCGCTGGGCCCTGCTCGGGGCGTGGCTCGATGACGGGCCCGCGCTGCTGCTGTGGTCGTGCGACGACCTCGCCGCGTGGCGGTTCGAACGGGTCTGGCTGTCATCGGCCGACCCGGTCCTGCGTCCGCTGGCGGTCGCCGACGTCTGGGAGTGTCCGCAGCTGGTCGAGGTCGACGGGTCGTGGGTGGTGCTCGTCTCGCTGTGGAAGGCCGGCGTCCTCGACCGCGTCGTGTATGTGGTGGGAAGCCTTGAGGCCGACGGTGGGCTCCCCCGGTATGTTGCCCGGGCGGGGGGCTACGCCGACGGGGGCGCGGTCTGCTACGCCCCGCAGGTGCTGCA
Source organism: Actinomycetota bacterium (assembly GCA_030947565.1). GTDB lineage: Bacteria > Actinomycetota > Actinomycetes > Actinomycetales > Dermatophilaceae > Lapillicoccus. Next base: position 11,356 of record JALZBI010000008.1, on the reverse strand, counting down.
GGACGCACCCGGCGGCGGACCACTCTTCTTCGGGTGGGCGCGCGAGGCCGACCTTCCGGAGCCGGTGGACCCCGAGGCCGTGGCCGGCTGCCTCACCCTGCCGCGTCGGCTACGGCTCGACGGTGACCGCCTCATCAGCGAGGTCGAGCCCGCGGCGCGGAGCCTCGTCGGCGACCCGATCGCCCTCTCGGGCAACAGCGCCGAGCTGCCGGCCCAGGCATACCTGCGGGTCGACGCCCCGGTGCGACTGACCGCACGGGGCACCACGATCACGGTGGAGGCAGGGTCCGAGGTGTGGCTCGACGACGACGTGGTCGAGGCCTATCCCACGAGCGGCACGCCGGAGACCTATCGCGACCCGGGGACGACCGCGTGGCGAGTGAGCCCGACGACCAACGTGGCCGCCTTCGCCGTCAGTCGCCCCAGCGGGGCCGACGCCGTCCGGCGACGTGGCCTACCCGGTTGACGGTCTCGCACTGACCCCTGCGTCACGCGTGAGCGGCGGACTTCTCCTGACCGGGCTCCGGGGCGTCGTCCTCGGCGGTGAGGGGCTTGGCGATCGACTCCAGGGACTTCTGCTCGGCGTGCACCCCGAGGAAGATCGCGATGATGCCCGCCGCCAGCATGAGCCCGGCACCCACGTAGTAGCCCGGGGCGAGGCCGGTGATGTCCTTGCCCGCCGTGGCCTTCTCGATCAGCCCGCCGAAGTAGAGCGGCCCGGCGATGCCCCCGGTCGCGGTCCCGATCGCGTAGAAGAAGGCGATGCACAAGGCTCTGGTCTCCATCGGGAACACCTCGCTGGCGGTGAGGTATGCCGCGCTGGCGCCGGCCGAGGCGAAGAAGAACACGACCATCCCGGCCAGGGTCAACGTGACCGCGCTGAAGGAGTGCAGGTAGAAGCCGGCGATACCGAGCAGGGCGCCGGAGATGATGTAGGTCGCGGCGATCATGCGGACCCGGCCGATGGAGTCGAACAACGGGGACAACGCCAGGGCGCCGACGAAGTTGCTCACCGCGAAGGCGGCGATGTACCAGCCGACCGACTTCACGCCGAAGAACGTGCCGAGGGCGTCGCCGAAGGTGAAGAAGAAGGCGTTGTAGAGGAACGCCTGCCCGACGAAGAGCGCGAAACACAGGATCGCCCGCCGCGGGTAGGTCATGAAGACGGTCTTGGCGATGAGGGGGAGGCCGATGGTGTGGCGCTGGCGGATGGTGATCGACTCCTCGGCGGCCGGCAGCCGCTCACCGCTCTCGTCCTCTACGGTCTTCTCGATCTCCGTGACGATCTGCTCGCTCTCCTTCTCCCGGCCATGGATGAACAGCCACCGCGGGCTCTCGGGCACGTTGCGGCGCACGAGCAGCACGACGAGGGCGAGGATGGCCCCCAGGGCGAAGGCACCGCGCCACCCGTAAGAGGGGTCGACGATGCCGTTCGTCAGGGGCACCGTGATCATCGCGCCGGCCGCGGCACCCACCCAGAACGACCCGTTGATGGCGATGTCCACCCGGCCGCGGTACTTCGAGGGGATCAGCTCGTCGATGGCCGAGTTGATCGCCGCATACTCCCCACCGATGCCCGCGCCGGTGATGAACCGGCAGGCGAAGTACCAGATGGGGTTCATCGAGAAGGCGGTGAGGACGGTGCCGATCAGGTAGATGCCGAGGGTGATCATGAACAGCTTCTTGCGACCGAACCGGTCGGTGAGCTGCCCGAAGACCAGAGCACCCAGGCACGAGCCGGCGACGTAGATGGCACCGGCCAGACCGATCTGCGAGCTGGAGAGCCCCAGTCCGTGGTCGGTGGTCTTGAGGACGTCCGACAGCGACCCGACGATGGTGACCTCGAGGCCGTCGAGGATCCAGACCGTGCCCAGACCGATGACGATCAGCCAGTGCCAGCGCACCCACGGCAGGCGGTCCATCCGTGCCGGGATGTCGGTCGTGATCCGGCGCAGCTCTGTTTGCGGAGACATCCGCTCACCTTGGCAGACTCCGGGCTCACGCACAGGTCCGCGAGACGAGGACATCGGCCGGGCTGGTCAGCGTCAGCTCGTCAGCGTCAGCGCAGGACGGTCATCCGATGGGCGGCCCGTGTCATCGCCACGTAGAGCACGCGTACCCCACCCGGTGACTCGGCCACGATCGCGTCGGGGTCGACGACGACCGTGGCGTCGTACTCGAGGCCCTTGGTCGCCATCGGGTCGGTGACGACCACCCGGCCGCCCCCGGACCCGGCCATGGCCGCCAGGGCGCCGGCGTGCACGGCGGGCGTGATGACCGCCACCGACCCTTCGACCTCACTCAGCAGCTGCTCGACCGCAGCCTCGACCGCCTGCCGCACCGAGGTGCCCAGCGACCCGTCGACCGGCTCGATCCCGGTCTCCCGCACCGCTTGTGGGATATCGGCGTCGGGCACGCTGACCCGCACGACGGCGGCGGCGTAGTCGAAGATCTCCCGCGCGTTGCGGTAGTTGGTGTCCATGTGGAACAGCCGGCGCGGCTGCGTCCCGAACGCCTCGTCCCGGGCGACCGCAGACTCGGCGGCGTCCGGCCACGAGCTCTGGGCCGCGTCGCCGACCACGGTCCACGACGCATACCGGCCGCGTCGACCAAGCATCCGCCACTGCATCGGCGACAGGTCCTGGGCCTCGTCGACCAACACGTGGGCGTACTCCTCGGGTCGACCGGGCCGCCCCACCAGGAGTCGCTCGCGCGCGGTGGCCGGGTTGAGCACGTAGGCCGGCTCGACGACGTCGGGCCGCGCCGATGGCTGGACTTCGGCCACCCCGTGGGACTGCACGTCGTCGAGCTCCTCGATCTCGTAGAACCCGCGCTCCTCCTTGGGCTCCTCCTGCATCGCGCCCACCCGAGCCGCGACGTCGTCGACGAGGGCGGCGTCCGCCACCGACCACCTGCCCGTCTCCAGCGTGACCCGCATGGCGTCGAGCAGCACGCCCGTCTGCGCGTCGTCGAGCACGCCCCGCGCATACCGGCGCAGGCGCTCCTCGTCGGCGAGCCACAGCACGACCTCGCGTGGGTCGACCTGGGGCCACCACGCCACCAGGAACCCTTCCACCTCCATGTGGTCGTCGTAGCGGCTGAGGAACTCCTCGCGGTCGGCGTGCCCGCTCTGCCGGTACGCCGCCTCGCCCAACAGCTGCTTCGCGGTCGCCCGACCGGTGTTGCGCTGGTGCTGACGCAGCACCCGGGAGCGCACCTGGTCGAGGGCCCGGTGGTCGAGCCGCACCGCCTGCCCGGCGACGAACGCACGGAACTCGGTCGGCCCGTCCGGCACGGCGTCGCGCGCCGCGCGGGAGAGCAGCTGCCGGATCCGCAGCGACCCCTTGACCGCGGCCGCGGCCGGTGGGTCGAGGCGCTCGGTGCTGACGACGTCGACGACGTCGCCGAGCGACCGCAGGGTCACGGTCTCCTCACCGAGGGAGGGCAGGACGCGCTCGATGTAGGACGTGTATGCCGCGGACGGGCCGACGACGAGGATGCCGCCGGACTCGTAGCGGCGACGGTCGGAGTAGAGCAGGTAGGCCGCCCGGTGCAGGGCGACGACCGTCTTTCCGGTGCCCGGCCCGCCGGTGATCTCGGTGATCCCGCGGGCGCTGGCGCGGATCGCCTCGTCCTGGTGGCGCTGGATGGTGGCCACGATGTCGCGCATCTGCGCTCCGCGGCTGCGGGTGAGGGCGGCCATGAGCGCCCCGTCGCCGACGACGACGAGGTCGTCCGGCGCGACCGGCACCATGAGGTCGTCCTCGACTCCGACGACATCGGCCCCCTTGCAGCGCAGCACCCGCCGGCGCAGCACGCCCATCGGCTCGACGGGGGTGGCGCGGTAGAAGGGTGAGGCGGCGGGAGCCCGCCAGTCGATGACGAGCGGCTCGTACTCGTCGTCGCGGACGCCGAGGCGGCCGATGTAGCGCACCTCCCGCTCGAGCGGCGGCGTGTGGTCCTCGGAGCCGTTGCCGTTGCTCTCGCCGCGCCCCGGGTGGTCGATGTCGAGGCGGCCGAAGACCAGGCCCTCGTACTGGCTCTCCAGTGCGTGCCGGCGGCGAACGGCGTGGAGCACGAGCGCGTCGCGCTCGAAGAGCCCGGTCAGCTCCTCGTCGCGGGCCTCGCCGACCCGGTCGGTGCGTCCGCGCGCGAGACCGTCGGCCTCGACGAGACCGGCGCGCTCGCCGGCCTTCGCCAGCTCGGCGTAGACCCGGTCGACGTGCGCCTGCTCGGTGGCGATCTCCCTGGTGATCTCGTCGGCGATGAGGGCTGGGGACGTCGGAGCAGACGTCCCGCCGTTCGAACCTGTCACACACCCGCCTGGCACGTCGCGCTGTCGGGGGAGCCGCGCCATCTGACGGGATCCCCCCTTGCATGGGAACGCACGAGTCTAGTCCGGGCCCTCGGCCGGCCCGTCACGGGTGCGCGGGTCGGTCCGGTGGATCGGGCGCCGGTCCTCAGATCCAGCCTTGACGGGAAGCCTGCACGCCCGCTTGGAAGCGGGTCTGAGCCCCGAGTCGTTCCATGACGTAGCGGACCCGGCGCTCCACGGTCCGTTGGGAGATACCGGTCTGGCGAGCGATCGACGCATCCGCGACCCCGGCGGCCATCAGCCGCAGCACCGTCGCGTCGCGCTCGTCCAGCCCCTGCGGCTCGTCCGTCACGGTCACCGGTGTCGCCAGCTGCCAGAAGCGCTCGAACAACGCGCGGCCGGCGCCGACGGCGCCCGCCGACGTCCCGAACAACCCCTGGGGCCCGGTGCCATCACCGTCGCCGGTCCACTCGACGATGCACGCCTGGTCGTCGACGACGATGACGCTGATGGGCACGAGGGGCAGGAACCGCTGCGTCTCACGCCCCTCGCGGCGGGCGGCCATGACCGGCAACACGTGAGGCAGCTCGAGGACCGCCGAGTCCCAGATGGTCAGCATCTCGAGCAGCCGGCCGCCGGCGCCCACGCTGGGCTCCCGGTGCGAAGCGAGGGGAGCGTCGATGAGCAACCGGGTGCGCACCGTCATGCCCCGGAACATCCGGACGGCGCCCTCGGCCTGGGCGATGGCCTCGTTCGTGGCCCGGGAGACGGCCTCGAGATCACGGAGCACCTCACCATCCAGCTCGCCGTCGCCCAGGGCGGACGTGCGCGCCGCGTTGTAGACCCGAGCGAGGGCGTCGGCACTGGCGCGGGCCGCACTGGCCCGGCGCTCCAGCCGACCGGCGTGCCGGACCATCGCCTCGGCCGGCGGCGGCACGTCCACTTCACCGTCAGGGCTGAGCTTGACCAGTCCCCACAGCGCCAGGGTGTGCAGAGCCGGGTCGAGCCGGGTCGCGGGGATGCCTTCGCACAAGAGCAGCTCACGGGTGGGCCGGGCCATCCGGATCAGCGTGAGGTACACGCGCGTCGGGTCGTCATCCGGTGTGCCGTGCCAGCCCGGGTCCGACGTGACGGCTGTCGTGGCGGGCCGGAGGTCGGCCCGGCCGTCCGATGGGCCCGCAGAGGCCTCGACCGGCGTACCGTCCGGCGTCATCGCACTCCGTCCGCGGTCGGCCACGGGTGGCACATGATGGCGGGATCCCGACACTGACTGTACTCCGCCACAGCGGGCCTTTACTCCCGACCGCAGGTTTGCCATTGTGGGACGTGTCGGTTGCGATCGGCACTGCACCGCTGCCGCGGGTCCCCCTCCCAGCGGCGCGGAGCGAGTTGCGCGGTGTTCCCGGGTGATTGTCCCCCCTGCCTCCCGGGAGCACCGCGCCCCGCGTTTCGCTTCCCCCCCTTTCTGGGTGGAGGTATACCCGAGCGCCCTAGCGCTCGCAGCGCTCTCCACCCGCTGGGGGCGCGCGGCCCCATAGGGTGGTCGCCGTGCCCGGCATGGTTGTCCTCGTCATCGGCTCCGGCGCCCGCGAGCACGCCCTCGTGCGGGCGATCGTGGCCGACGACGAGGTCGACGCGGTCATCGCGGCCCCCGGCAACCCCGGCATCGACACCCTCGCCCGGTGTGAACCCCTTTCCGACCCGAGCGACGCCGACACCGTCGTCGCGCTCGCTCGACGGCACCACGTCGACCTCGTCGTCATCGGTCCCGAGGCCCCCCTTGTCGCGGGGGTCGCTGACGCGCTGCGCGCCGCCGACATCCCCGTCTTCGGTCCGTCTGCGGCCGCCGCCGCGCTCGAAGGCAGCAAGGCCTTCGCCAAGGAGGTCATGGCCGCTGCGGGCGTGCCCACGGCGATGGCCCACGTGTGCACGACGATCCAGCAGGTCGACGCCGCCCTCGATGCCCTGGGCTCCCCCCACGTCGTCAAGGCCGACGGGCTGGCCGCCGGCAAGGGGGTGGTCGTCACCGATGACTGGGCCGTCGCCCGTGCCCACGCCGCGGCCTGCCTCGCGCAGGACGGCAGCCAGGTGCTCATCGAGGAGTACCTCGACGGCCCCGAGGCCTCCATCTTCTGCATCACCGACGGAGTCACCGTGTGCGCCCTACCGCCCGCCCAGGACTTCAAGCGAGTCTCTGACGGCGATGCCGGCCCCAACACCGGTGGCATGGGCGCCTATGCGCCGCTCGACTGGGTGCCCGGCGGTGCAGCCGACTTCACCCGGCTCGTCGTCGACCGTGTCGCCGGACCGACGATCGCCGAGATGCACCGCCGCGGAACGCCGTTCGTCGGCGTCCTCTACGTCGGTCTGGCGCTCACGTCCCGCGGCCCCCGCGTCGTCGAGTTCAACGCCCGCTTCGGCGACCCCGACGGGCAGGTCTCCCTGGCCCGTCTCCGGACCCCGCTGGGCCAGCTCCTGTATGCCGCCGCGACCGGCCGGCTCGACGACCTCGGCCCGCTGCGGGTCGACCCCGGTTATGCCGTCACCGTCGTCGTCGCGGCTGACGGCTACCCCGCCAGTCCGCAGACCGGGGGCGCCATCACCGGCATCGAGGACGCCGAGGCGGTCGACCCCGGGTCGGGCGAGGTCTACGTGCTCCATGCGGGCACCCGGCACGACGCCGACGGGTTGCTGGTGTCCTCCGGGGGGCGCGTGCTCGACGTGGTTGCCACCGGCGTTGACCTCGAGCAGGCGCGGGCCGCGGCATACCGGGCGGTCGACCGCATCCAGCTCGACGGCTCCCACCACCGCACCGACATCGCGCTGGCCGCCCAGCGCAGAGAGGTCGCCGTCCCGTGAGCGACGCCCCCGAGCTGGCCGGCTACGAGCACGTCTACTCCGGCAAGGTCCGAGACCTCTACGCCCCGCTCGACGCCGACGGCCGCCCCAGCGACGACCAGCTGCTCCTCGTCGCGTCGGACCGGATCTCAGCGTTCGATTACGTGCTCGAGACTCCGATCCCTGACAAGGGAGCCGTCCTCACGCAGCTCTCCCTCTGGTGGTTCGACCGGCTCGAGGCGCTCGTGCCCCACCACGTCGTCTCCCTCGACGTGCCCGCCGAGGTCGCCGGCCGCGCCGTCCTGGTGCGCCGCCTGGAGATGGTCCCGGTCGAGTGCATCGCCCGCGCCTACCTCACCGGCGGCGGCCGCGAGGAGTACGCCCGGCTCGGCTCGGTCAGCGGGGTCACCCTCCCAGCGGGCCTGGTCGACGGCGACCGGCTGCCTGAGCCGGTGTTCACCCCCACGACCAAGGCCCCGGTCGGTGAGCACGACCGGCCCATGACCGCGGCGGAGGTGGCCGACCTCGTCGGCGCCGACGTCGCCACGCAGGTCGACGACCTCACCCGGCGGATCCTGGCTCGTGGCAACGAGATCGCCGGCGAGCGCGGCATCCTCATCGCCGACACCAAGGTCGAGTTCGGCGTCGACCGATCGTCCGGGTCTCCTCACCTGGTGCTCGCCGACGAAGTGCTGACGCCCGACTCGTCGCGCTTCTGGCCGGCCGACAAGTGGGAGCCCGGGCACCCTCAGGTCTCCTACGACAAGCAGTTCGTCCGCGAGTGGCTGACGTCGCCCGAGAGCGGCTGGGACCGGAGCTCGAGCACACCGCCGCCGCCGTTGCCCGACGACGTCGTCGAGCGCACCCGTGCGAAGTACGTCGAGGCCTACGAGCGGCTGACCGGCCGTCGGTTCGGCTAGCCGGCCACCGATACCCTGGGGTGCCGCCCCCGTGACCACCAGGAGCCCTGCCCCTATGGGACGCATCGTCGTCGACGTCATGCTCAAGCCCGAGATCCTCGACCCCCAGGGGCAGGCTGTCGCCCGGTCCCTGCCCCGCCTCGGCATCGACGGGTTCACCGACGTCCGCCAGGGCAAGCGGTTCGTCCTGACGGTCGACGGCGACGTCACCGACGAGCACCTTGCCCACGCGCGGGCGGCGGCCGAGACGCTGCTGGCCAACCCCGTCATCGAGGACGTGGTCTCGGTCGCCGCCGACGCCGAGGCGGGGACCGGCGCGTGAGGGTCGGGGTCGTCACCTTCCCCGGTTCGCTCGACGACCGCGACGCGGCGCGGGCCATCAGGGCCGCGGGCGCCGAGGCAGTGCCGCTCTGGCACGGCGACCGCGACCTGCGTGACGTCGACGCCGTCGTCCTGCCGGGCGGCTTCTCCTACGGCGACTACCTGCGCTGCGGCGCCATCGCCCGGTTCGCACCGGTCATGGACGTCCTCGTTCCCGCCGCCCAGGGCGGCCTGCCGGTGCTGGGCGTCTGCAACGGGTTCCAGGTGCTCTGCGAGTCGCACCTGCTGCCCGGTGCCCTGATCCGCAACGACCACCGCAAGTTCGTCTGCACCGATCAGGTCCTCACCGTCGAGAACGCCGCCACCGCCTGGACCTCCGACCTCACGGCCGGCTCCGAGATCACCATCCCGCTGAAGAACGGAGAGGGCGGGTTCGTCGCCGACGAGGCCACCCTCGACCGGCTCGAGGGGGAGGGCCGAGTGGTCTTCCGGTATGCCGGCGACAACCCCAACGGCTCCTACCGCGGCATCGCCGGCATCACCAACGAGCGCGGCAATGTCGTCGGCCTCATGCCACACCCCGAGCACGCGGTCGAGCCGGGTTTCGGCCCCTCGACCGACGGCCTCGCGTTCTTCACCTCCGTTCTCTCCCAGGCGGTCTCGGTGTGAGCATCGACACCGTGACCATTGCAGCGACCACGACGGAGACCGCGCAGCCCTGGCGCGAGCTCGGCCTCAAGGAGGACGAGTACGCCAGCATCCGCGAGATCCTCGGTCGGCGCCCGACCTCGGCGGAGCTCGCGATGTACTCCGTCATGTGGTCGGAGCACTGCTCCTACAAGTCGTCCAAGGTCCACTTCTCGCTCTGGGGCGACAACACCACCGACGAGATGCGCGAGAAGCTCCTCGTCGGCATCGGGGAGAACGCCGGCGTCGTTGACATCGGTGACGGTTGGGCGGTCACCTTCAAGGTGGAGTCGCACAACCACCCGAGCTACGTCGAGCCCTACCAGGGGGCTGCGACCGGAGTCGGCGGCATCGTGCGCGACATCATGTCGATGGGCGCCCGGCCGATCGGCATCATGGACGCGTTGCGGTTCGGCAACCTCCACCACCCCGACACGCAGCGGGTGCTGCCGGGCATCGTTGCGGGAGTAGCCGGTTACGGTAACTGCCTGGGTCTGCCCAACATCGGCGGCGAGGTCGTGTTCGACGACTGTTACCAGGGCAACCCGCTCGTCAACGCCCTCTGCGTCGGCGCGATGCGCGTCGAGGACATCCACCTCGCGTCCGCCCGAGGCGTCGGCAACAAGATCGTCCTGTTCGGGGCCAAGACCGGCGGCGACGGCATCGGTGGCGTGTCGGTGCTCGCCTCGGAGACCTTCGCTGCGGGAGGCCCGACGAAGCGCCCGGCCGTGCAGGTCGGCGACCCGTTCGCCGAGAAGGTGCTCATCGAGTGCTGCCTCGACCTCTACGCCGCCCACGTGGTCGCCGGCATCCAGGACCTCGGCGGAGCCGGGTTGTCTTGCGCTACCAGCGAGCTCGCGTCCAACGGTGACGGCGGGATGCGGGTGGCTCTCGACCTCGTACCGCTGCGCGACGCGTCGCTGCGGCCCGAGGAGATCCTCATGTCGGAGTCGCAGGAGCGCATGATGGCGGTCGTCGAGCCTCTGCACCTCGACCGCTTCCTCGAGATCACGGCCCGCTGGGACGTCGAGGCGACGGTCATCGGTGAGGTCACCGAAGGGGAGCGGCTCGTCATCACCTGGCACGACGAGGTCGTCGTCGACGTTCCGCCACGGTCAGTCGCGCACGACGGCCCGGTCTACCAACGGCCGCTGGAGCGACCGGCATACCTGGATGCACTGCAGCACAACGGTGCCGACGCTCTGAAGCGACCCGGTACCCCCGACGAGTTGCGCGAGACCCTGCTGACGATGCTCGGCTCGCCCAACCTCTGCGACAAGTCGTGGGTGACCAAGCAGTACGACCGCTACGTCCTCGGCAACACCGCCCTGGCCATGCCCGACGACGCCGGGGTGGTCCGCGTCGACGAGACCACCGGCCGGGGGGTCGCCGTCTCCACCGACTGCAACGGACGGTTCGCCAAGCTCGACCCGTACGCCGGCGCGCAGCTGGCGCTGGCTGAGGCCTACCGCAACGTGGCCACCGCCGGGGCGACCCCACTGGCCGTGACGGACTGCCTCAACTTCGGGTCGCCGGAGGACCCGGGCGTGATGTGGCAGTTCCGCGAGGCGGTCAAGGGCGTCGCCGAGGGGTGCAGGGCCATGGGCATCCCCGTTACGGGCGGCAACGTGTCGTTCTACAACCAGACCGGTGACGTCGCGATCCACCCGACGCCCGTCATCGGAGTGCTGGGGGTCATGGCCGACGTGGCTGCGCGGACGCCGTCGGGCTTCCGCGTCGACGGCTCGTCGGTGTGGCTGCTCGGTGCGACCCGTGACGAGCTCGACGGGTCGGAGTGGGCGCACGTCGTGCACGGCCACCTCGGCGGCCGGCCCCCGGTGGTCGACCTCGAGCACGAGATGCGCCTTGGTCGCCTGCTCGTCGAGGCTGCGGACACGGGAGTGCTGGACGCCGCTCACGACCTCTCCGACGGCGGGCTGGCTCAGGTGCTGGCCGAGTCGGTGCTGCGCTATGGCACCGGGGTGCGGGTGTCGGTCGCGGGGGTGCACGACGAGGTGTTCGTCGCCCTGTTCTCCGAGTCGGCCGGGCGGGTGCTCGTTTCGGTCTCACCCGGGTCCGAGGACGACTTCGTCGCGCTCGCCGAGGCGGCCGACCTGGAGGCGACTCGCCTGGGCGTCGTCGACGACCGCGTCGACGGTATGGAGCTCGACGACCTGTTCACCATCGACCTGGCGACGCTGCGGCATACCCACGAGGACACCCTCCCGGCGGTTCTCGGCCGCTGACCGCGAACCGACCGGACTCACGTGTGTGT
>JALZBI010000439.1 GCA_030947565.1 Actinomycetota bacterium | reverse complement strand
GGTGACGTACATCCGGGTGCGAACCACGTCTTCGACGCGGGCGCCGAACGCCTCCAACGACGTCAGTGCCGTCTCGAGCGCCACCCGGACCTGCGACCCGGGGTCGGCCGGGAACCGGACCCGCCCCTCCTGCATCGAGGTGCAGCCGGAGACCAGGACGGTCGGCCCGACCCGGATGGCCCGGCAGTAGCCGTAGGCCGTCTCCCAGACGCCGCCGCTGAAGTGACGCTCTCGGCCGGCGCGGTCCGGTCCGCCTTCGCCGCCGACCGGGTGGGGGTGACCGCTCACGGGCGCCCGGCCACGTCGAGGGCCTCCGCCAGAGTGAACGCCCCACGGTAGAGCGCCGACCCGATGATCGCCCCCTCGACCCCCACTCCGACCAGCCCACGCAGGGCCTCGATATCGGCGAGGGTCGACACCCCGCCGGAGGCGACGACGGGCTGCGAGGTGCGGCGGCAGACGTCCTCCAGCAGCATGAGGTTGGGCCCGGCCAGCATGCCGTCCTTGTTGACGTCGGTGACGACGTACCGCGCGCAGCCCTCGGCGTCGAGCCGCGCCAGCGTCTCCCACAGGTCACCGCCGTCGCGCGTCCAGCCGCGGGCGGCCAAGGTCGTGCCCCGGACGTCGAGCCCGACCGCGATCTGGTCTCCGTGGCGCGCGATGGCCTCGGCGGTCCACTCGGGGTGCTCGAGGGCCGCGGTGCCGAGGTTGACGCGCCGGCAGCCCGTGGCGAGCGCGGCGGTCAGTGACGCCTCGTCGCGGATGCCCCCCGAGACCTCCACCTGGATGTCGAGCCGTTCGACGATGGCGTCGACCACCTCGCGGTTGGACCCGCGCCCGAACGCCGCGTCAAGGTCGACGAGGTGCAGCCACTCCGCGCCCTGCTCCTGCCACGCCAGCGCGGCGTCGAGCGGGTCACCGAACTCGCCGCCGCTCCCAGCCACACCCTGAACGAGCTGAACGGCTCGCCCGTCGGCGATGTCGACCGCCGGCAGCAGCTCCAGACGGAGGGACGTCTCGCTCACCATGACGTGACCGACCTCACCCAGTTCTCCAGGAGGTGCGCGCCGGCGTCGCCGGACTTCTCGGGGTGGAACTGGGTGGCGCACAGCGGCCCGTTCTCGACGGCCGCGACGAAGTCGGTGCCGTGCGTCGCCCAGGTGACGATCGGGGCCACCACGGCGAACGCGCCGACAGGGTGCAGCGTCCAGTCCTGCGCCGCGTAGGAGTGGACGAAGTAGAAGCGCTCGTCCTCGACGCCGGTGAAGAGGGTCGAGTCGGCTCCGGGCTTCACGGTCGACCATCCCGTGTGCGGGACGACCTCGGCCGGCAGGCGGTCGACGCGGCCGGGCCACTCGCCCAGCCCGTCCTCGCTCGGGCCCGACGACGGCTCGCCGGACCCGTCGAACAGCACCTGCATCCCGACGCACACCCCGAGCACCGGGCGGCTGCCAGCCAGCCGGCGGTCGATGATCCGGGGGCCGTCCGCGGCCCGGAGACCGCGCATACACGCGTGGAAGTTTCCGACGCCGGGCACGAACAGGCCGTCACACCCGGCGGCTGCGACCGGGTCACCGGTGAGGGTCACCGACGCGCCGACCCGTTCGAGGGCGCGCACCGCCGAGTGCACGTTGCCGCTCCCGTAGTCGAAGACCACCACCCGGGCGCTCATCGCTGCCGTCCCTCCATCTCGTCCTGCCAGCTGACATCGTCGTGCACGGCCTTGTCGAAGCGGCGCACCACCCCCGGCGAGGGGGCCACGACCGCGGCGCCGAACGCCTCCCCCGGGTCGGTCGCGCCCTCGAGCAACGAGCCGCCCGGCAGGCCCAGGGTGACGAGCACGTCGGCGACCACGAGAGCGGCGTCACCCGCAGGGTCGTGGAGCACGTCAGCCAAGGCGCCCACCGCCGCCGGGTCGTCGACCCCGGCTGCGGCCACGACGTCGGCCAGCCGGGCGACCGGCAGCCCGCCGGGATGGACGACCCCCGTCCCCGGCTGCCAGACCAGCCACCGCCGCACGGCGCGCCAGCCACCCGGCGTCACACAGAGCACGGCGCGGCGCCCGACCACGCCCACCCCGATGGCGGGGCGAAGCCGATGCGGCACAGGGCGGTTGAGCAGCAGCGTGACAGCGTCGTCGTAGGGCCGCCGGGCGGCCGTCGCGGCCGCGACCGGAAGGACCGCGGTCCAGCGCCCGTCCTCCGGCACGACGGCGACGAGAGCCACACTGCGCTCCGCCCACGTCGTTGCCCCGTCGACGCCCCCGTGCACGAGCAGGATCCCCCTCGGCCGCTCGGGGGGCACCGGTTTCACGTCCGAGCCACGTCTAGAGGCTGCCCTTGGCACTGGGTATGCCGGTGACGCGGGGGTCGATGGCTACGGCGGCCCGCAGCGCACGGGCGACTGCCTTGAACTGCGCCTCCACAAGGTGGTGCGGGTCGCGGCCGGACAGCACCCGGACGTGCAGCGCGATGCCCGCGTGGTGGCCGAGGGTCTCGAAGACGTGCTGGGTCAGCGAGCCGGCGAAGCTCCCCCCGATGACGGCGTACGCCTGCCCGTCCGGCTCACCGGTGTGCACGACGTAGGGCCGACCGGCCACGTCGACC
>JALZBI010000438.1 GCA_030947565.1 Actinomycetota bacterium | reverse complement strand
GGCCGGGAAGTTGGGCAGCGTCGACAGGTCGTTGCCGAGGAGCGCGGCGTCGGACGTGAAGCGGTCTCCGGTCAGCTGCATCCCGTCGCCGGAGTCACCGGCGAAACGGATGACGACGTGGTCGAGCTGCAGGACGGTCGGGGCGGTCATGCTGGGATCACCAGGCTTCGGGGCACATCGGCTCGGCCACAGGTCGCGGCCTCCGTGGTCAACATGCTATGTCGCGACCCGCTCACGCGTCGGAGGTGTCCCCCTCCCGGACCGAACGGCCGACGGTCAGGGTGGCGGTTCGCCCTCAACCGGCCGCTTTGCGCCGTCCCGCTTCTTCGCGCTCGCCCGGACGGGACGTGAGCAACGCGGCGGGGGTGTGCTGCGTGCCTAATAGGAGCGCAGCGCACGGGTCGCGAACAACAGGAGCGTGGCGCACGGGATTCCGAGCGCCACGCTCCTCATGTGTGGGCGCCCTGCGCAAAGCGTGCGCTGCGCTCCTATTAGGCGTGCAGGGCACGGTCCTTATCTGTGGAGCGCAGGGGTGGAGCGCAGGGGTGGGGCGCAGGGCAGGAGATCGCCGGGCAGAACGCCGACGCTCAGGGTGGGGGTGGCGGGCCGGGCTGGCATACGGGGCACCACCAGGTACGCCGCCGCGCCGCGTCACCAGGGATCTCGGCGACGACCCGGACCACGGCGCCGCAGCGCCGGCACGGTCGCCCCGCCCGGCCGGAGACCCAGTGCTCCTCACCCGGCCGGGTGCTGCCGGTCGTCACCTGCATCCGCCCTGGACCGTGCGCCGACCGTCTCAGCATCGTGGCCGCCCGGTCGACGAGGCGCTCGACGTCGACGTCCCGGACGGGGGTCCACGGACTGGTGCCGACGAGGAAAGCGAGCTCGTTGACCCAGAGGTTGCCAAGACCGCACAGCCGGCGCTGGTCGAGAAGTGCGGCCACAAGGGGCAGGTCGCCACCGGCATACAGCCGTCGGACGGCCTCGCCCGGGTCATAGTCGTCGCGCAGCGGGTCGGGTCCAAGGTGACCGACCACCTCGTGCTCGGCGCTCGTGCGCACCAGTGTGAGGTCGTGCAAGCGCACGCCCCACACGGTCTCCTTGGTGTCGAGCGTCAGCACCACGCGGACGTGTGTCATGAGCATCGGCGGGAGGCGTCTGCCTGGACGGGTGACCGACCACTCGCCGTCCATCCTCAGGTGGCTGTGCAGGGTGAGGTCGCCGGACAGCCGGGTCAGCAGATGCTTGCCGTGGGTCGCATGTCCGAGTACCGCACGGCCGGCCAGGTCGCGGGTGGCGAGCCTCGGATGCCGGAGGTCGCTGCGCACGACGGTGTGACCAGCGAGCCGGCGGTCGAGGCGGCGCGCCAGCCGGTAGACGGTGTCTCCCTCAGGCACCGCCCCATCATCGGTGCGGGCACCGACAAACCGGCTCAGGCGGGTCGGCCGGACTCGGTGAACCCGGGCCGGTCGGCGGCGAGCGCACCCAGTGCGGCCTCGACCCGGCGGGCGGTGTAGTCGGCGCTGCGCTCCCGGATCTCGGCCACCGTGAGGAAGCGCGCCTCGCGGATCTCCCGCGCCTGCAGGACCACCCCGTGCAGGATGTCGATGTCGTGCACCCCGGCGTCGAAGACGAGCGACAGCGCGTCGTCCCACCCACTCCACGGCGGGAGCCAGTCGGTGAGGACGAGCGCGCCGATCGGCAGCACCAGTCCGAGCTCCTCGGTGATCTCACGCCCGACCGCCGTATGCGGTGACTCCAGCTCCTCGACGACGCCGCCGGGCAGGTCCCAGTCGTCCTTGTAGGTGGGATGGCACATGAGCACCTGGCCCTCGCCGTCGCGCACGAGTGCCTGCGCGATGACGCGCTTGCGCGGCAGGAACGAGTTGAGCAGAGCGCGGAACCCCGCCCGGTCACCGGGCTCGGGGTCGTCGACGAGCCGCGCCAGCAGCACATGGTCGTGCGCCCCGGTGCCCGGGGCGGCCCGGCTCTGCCCCTCGTTGCGCATCCCCGACCGGCGGGCGAGTCTCATCGCCCCGTGGTTGTCGGGCGGTACGCGCGCCTGCAGCCGGGTGAGGCCGAGGTCGGCGAACGCATACCGGACGAGCAGCCGGACGGCGCGGGTGGCATACCCGCGGCCGCGCTGCGCTTCGTCGACCGACCACCAGAGCTCCCCGGTGGACCGCTCGACGGCCCGCACCCCGACCGTGCCGACAGAGCGGCCGCCGACCTCGACGGTGAAGGCACTCCCCGAGCCGCCCGGTGTGGCGGAGGACGAGGCGTCGGCGCGCAGCGTCACCACCCCGTCGGTCAGCGTGGGCGGCCCGTCAGTCGTCATGAGCGTCGGAAACCTCAGGCGTCTCGGGGGTCTCATGACCCGCGCGCTCGTCGCGTTCGGCCCACTCGAGCAGCTGGTCGAGCCGGTATGCCGTGTCGTCGATGGCCGCGTGCAGGTCGCCCTTCTCGGCGTAGCGGGCGGGGACGGTGGCGATAGTGAAGTCGCCTGGCACGATGTCGTCGATCTCGTCCCAGGCGATCGGCGTCGAGACGGTGCCGTCGGGGACGCCGCGCACCGAGTAGGCGCTTGCGATGGTGTGGTCGCGAGCGTTC
>JALZBI010000101.1 GCA_030947565.1 Actinomycetota bacterium | reverse complement strand
TGCAGGGCACGATCGTCAAGATCGCCGTCGAGGAGGGACAGCAGGTCGACCAGGGCCAGACCGTCGTCGTCCTCGAGGCGATGAAGATGGAACAGCCGATCACCGCTCACAAGGCGGGCGTCGTGACCGGGATCACCGCGGAGGTCGGCGCGACCGTCACCAGCGGCACCGTGCTGGCGGAGATCAAGGACGC
Source organism: Actinomycetota bacterium (assembly GCA_030947565.1). Taxonomy (GTDB): domain Bacteria; phylum Actinomycetota; class Actinomycetes; order Actinomycetales; family Dermatophilaceae; genus Lapillicoccus. The sequence continues at coordinate 7,134 of JALZBI010000101.1, read as the reverse complement.
CGCCGAGGGCTGACCGGCCACCGCCCTGACGGCTAAGGCCGGTCGCCCTGCTCGGTGTCGGAGGCGGTCTCCGGGTCTCCGCCCGGGAGCGGACCCCCGGGCGCCGGCTGGGTGGTCTCGGCCTGTGCACCGGGCACACCGAGCTGTTGGCGCACCATCTCGTCGCCCTTGGCGATCTGGTCGGAGTACGTGCCGCCGGTGCGGTCGTTGATGAGCCCGCCGGCCTTGTCGAGGCCCTGGTCGGCCTGCTCCGGGTGGCCCTGGAGAAAGTCCTTTACCTTGTCGAAGATGCCTTCGTTGCTCATGGCGACCGCTCCTTCTGAGTGCGACGGTTGAGGATGCGTCGACCCTAGCCCGCCGACCCGCCCCGGCCGGTCCGTAGGATTCGATGATGATCGGGCTCCTGACGGACGACCTCGCGCCCGCCGGCGAGGGATTCTCGGTGCTCAACCTGCTGGTCATCCTGGCCGTGGTCGCGGTGGCTTGGCCGCTCTACCAGGCCCTTCGGAGGCGACTGTCCCGTCGGCGGCGCGAGCGATGGGCCCGAGACGGCCTGCTCGAGGACGAGGGGTTCACCGCCGAGACCGACCCTGACCTCCGTCCAGGGACCAGGGACGACACGCCCCGCACCTGACGAGGCGCGGACGACGGGTCTCAGTGCAGGCGCCGAGCCGCTTCGGCGATCGACCCCGACATCGACGGATAGACGGTGAAGGTGCTCGACAGCTGGTCCACGGTCAGGTGGTTCTGCACGGCGACGGTCACGGGGTAGATCAGCTCGGACGCGCGGGGGGCCACCACCACCCCACCGAGCACGGTCCCACTCCCCTGCTGCGCGAAGACCTTGACGAACCCGTCGGTGAAACGGTCCATCTTGGCCCGCGGGTTGGTCGCCAGAGGCAGGGTCACCGCGCGGGCCAGCGCCCGGCCCGAGTCGACGTCGTCCTGCGTGATGCCGACCGTCGCGATCTCGGGGGACGTGAACACGTTGGCGCTGACGACGTCGAGCCGCAGCGGGACCACGGCGTCACCCAGGGCGTGCCACACGGCGATCCGCCCCTGCATCGCCGCCACCGACGCCAGGGGCAGGACCCCCGTGCAGTCACCCGCCGCATACACGCCTCGCACCGACGTCCGTGAGACGCCGTCGACCTCGATGTGCCCCGACTCGGCCAGCTGGATCCCGTTCTCCCCCAGGCCGATTCCGGCGGTCTGAGGGATCGACCCGACGGCCAGCAGCGCGTGGGACCCGTCGACCACGCGGCCGTCCACGAGCGTCACCTTCACGCCGTCGGCGGTGCGCTCGACGCCAGCCATCCGCGAGCGCCCCAGCACATGCATACCGTCGCGCCGGAACACCTCCTCGATCACCTCGGCGGCGTCGGCATCCTCGCCGGGCAGCACCCGCTCGCGCGAGGAGACGAGGGTCACCTCGACCCCAAGGCCGACGTAGGCGTGGGCGAGCTCCGCCCCCGTCACCCCGGAACCGACGACGACGAGGTGCTCGGGCAGCTCGGTCAGCGTGTAGACCTGCTGCCAGGTGAGGATGCGCTCCCCGTCGGGCTGGGCGGTGGGCATGACCCGCGGCGTCGCGCCGGTGGCGACGATGACAACCTCGGCCTCGAGGTCCTCGACCGGCCCGTCCTCGGTCGTGGCTCGGACGGCGCCCGCGCCGACGAGGGTCCCCGTGCCGCGGATGATCCGCACGCCGTCACCCGTGAGCCGCGCGGCGATGTCGGTGCTCTGCGCCCCGGCGAGGTCGAGGATGCGGCGGTTGGCCCGGGCCAGGTCGACCTTCGCCTCCGCCAGGCCGAGGCCGATGTCGCCCGCCGTCGCCCGGTTGGCCAGGAATCCCGCGGTGGAGATGAGGGTCTTGCTGGGCACGCAGTCGGTGAGCACGCACGCCCCGCCGAGCCCGTCACGGTCGACGACGGTCACGGACGCTCCGAGACGGGCAGCGACGAGCGCCGCTTCGTAGCCGCCGGGCCCGCCCCCGAGGATGACGACCGACGTGGAATGCCCCTTCACCTCCCCATCCAACCATCGGCCTGACGTCACCCCGCCGCGCCACTAGAAGGCGGGGTCCCCGCGAAGTATCGGAGCGGAGCGGAGAACTTCGTGGGGTGATCTAGGGTGCCTGCGTGAGCGTGGACCTCAACAACCCGGATACCGACCCCTTCGACGTGGCCCGGGCGGCCGCGACCGTCATCGCCGAACGCACCGGGTCGCCGACGCACGACGTCGCCCTTGTCCTCGGTTCCGGGTGGGGCACGACGGCGGACCTCATCGGGCCCACCCTGGCGACGGTCGACAACGCCGACGTGCCCGGGTTCCACGCGGCGGCGGTCGCCGGGCACTCCGGGAGTATGCGGTCAGTCGCGATCGGCGACACCGGCCGGCGAGCCCTCGTCTACGGCACCAGGACGCACTACTACGAGGGCCGCGGAGTGCGGTCCGTCGTCCACGCGGTGCGCACCGCCAGCCAGGCCGGGTGCTCGACCATCGTGCTGACCAACGGGTGCGGTGGGCTGAACCGGTCGTGGGGGCCCGGGACGCCGGTCCTCATTCGCGACCACATCAACCTCACCGCCACGTCACCGCTCGAAGGACCGACGTTCGTCGACCTCACCGACCTCTACTCGTCGCGGCTGCGGGCCATCGCGCGCGAGGTCGACGACTCCCTCGACGAGGGCGTCTACGTCCAGTTCCCCGGGCCGCACTACGAGACGCCCGCCGAGGTGCAGATGGCCAAGACGATCGGCGGCGACCTCGTCGGCATGTCGACGACGCTGGAGGCCATCGCCGCCCGGCACGTGGGACTCGAGGTGCTGGGCATCTCGCTGGTGACCAACCTCGCCGCCGGCATCTCGAACGAGCCGCTGTCCCACCAGGAGGTGCTCGAGGCCGGACGGGCCGCGGCGGAGCGGTGCGGTCGGCTGCTGGCCGATGTGGTCACCCGGATCGTCGCGTGAGCGTGCCCGAGGGGCTGCGCGAGCGCGCGGTTGCTTGGCTGACCGACGACCCCGACCCCGCGACCCGGCACGAGTTGACCCGGGTGCTGGAGGCCGCGGACGGCGGTGATGGCGCGGCGCTCGCCGACCTGCAGGACCGGTTCGCCGGGATGCTCGAGTTCGGTACGGCCGGACTGCGAGGCGCTCTCGGCGCCGGCCCGAACCGGATGAACCGCGCGGTGGTCCTGCGGGCGGCGGCCGGCCTCACGGCATACCTGCTGACCGAGTGCGCCATCCCGGAGCCCATGGTCGTCGTCGGGTTCGACGCTCGGCACCGGTCGGACGAGTTCGCCCGCGACACGGCGGCGGTGGTCGTCGGAGCCGGCGGGCGCGCATCGATCCTCCCACACCCGCTGCCGACTCCGTTGCTGGCCTTTGCGATTCGCCATCTGGGGGCCGACGCCGGGGTGATGGTGACCGCCAGCCACAACCCGCCGCAGGACAACGGCTACAAGGTCTACCTCAGTGACGGGAGCCAGATCGTGCCCCCGACCGACGCGCAGATCGCGGCGCACATCACGGCGATCACGTCGGTGCGCCACCTGGTCCTTGCCGACGACGGGTGGGAGACCCTGGGCGAGGACGTGGAGGAGGAGTACGCCCACCGCGTCGCCGCGCTCGTGCCCCCCGGCGGCCCACGAGACCTGAGCGTCGTGCATACCGCCCTGCACGGGGTCGGTGACGAGACGGTGCGTCGGGTGTTCGAGCTGGCCGGGTTCCCGGCGCCCTACGCCGTTGCTACACAAGCGGTTCCGGATCCCGACTTCCCGACCGTGGCCTTCCCCAACCCGGAGGAGGTCGGGGCCATCGACGCCGCCCTGGACGTGGCGCGAGAGGTGCACCCTGACATCGTCATCGCCAACGACCCGGACGCCGACCGTTGCGCCGCAGCCGTGCTCGACGACGGCCGGTGGCGGATGCTGCGGGGTGACGAGGTCGGCGCGCTGCTGGGGGCGCACGTGCTCGAGCGCGGCGTGGCGCCGGATGGCGTACTGGCTTGTTCCATCGTGTCGTCGCGGCTGCTGGCGGCGATGGCGGCGGCGGCGGGGGTCCGTCACGAGGAGACCCTCACGGGGTTCAAGTGGATCGGGCGGGTGCCGCACCTGGCCTTCGGCTACGAGGAGGCGCTCGGCTACTGCGTCGCGCCCGAGATCGTGCGCGACAAGGACGGGGTCAGCGCCGCCCTGCTGATCGCCGAGATGGTCGTCGGCCTGAAGGCCCAGGGCCGCACCGTCCTGGACGTCCTGGACGACCTGGCCGTGGCCCACGGGGTGCACGCGACCGACGCGTTCTCCGTGCGGGTCGCCGACCTGGGCGACATCCCGCCCGTGATGGAGCGGCTGCGGTCGGCGCCGCCGGCAGAGGTGGGTCGAGCGCGGGTCACCCGCGCGGACGACCTCGCGGCGGGTGACGGTGGGCTGCCGCCGACCGACGGGGTGCGCTGGTTCCTCGAGGACGGGTCGCGGGTCATCGTTCGTCCGTCGGGCACCGAGCCGAAGATCAAGGTCTACCTCGAGGCGGTCGAGCGGGTGGAGAGTGCGGACGGTGGGCTGGCGGCGGCGCGGGCGGTGGCCGCCGACCGGCTGGCGACGATGCGCGCCGCGATGGAGCAGCTCACGGCGCTCTGATCTGCGCCCCTGGATCGTCACCGGGGAGGATCCTCCACACCGGGGTGTGGTGGATCCTCCCGGCTCGTCCGCAACCGACCGACGCGAGCGCATCGTTCGACGCCACCCGGGCCTGACCGAGTGGCCGGTTCAGCTCCTATTCCGACCGGACACACGGGATTGTCGGTTCGGGGCCTTCTGCCGGATGAAAACCGACGAACACGTGAGTCCGGTCGGGGTTGGGCTAGAGCACGATCCCCACGACGATGAGGAGCACCGGCACCACGATGAGCACCACGTCCAGCCACTGCCACTCGCGGGTCAGCACCCCATGGCCGGTGACCGCGACCGAGTCACCGTCGGCGACCAGCTCGGCATACTCGCCCATCGCGTCCTCGATCAACCGGGAGGCGCTACCGACGGTCGCACCGTCGGTCGGCTTCGGTGCGGCCGCTTCGTCCCGGGCCGCCTGACTCCCCAGCCGCCCCATCGACAGAAGGCCGCCGCGCTGAGGTCGCTCGATGTGCGAGGCGATGGCCCACGCGGCGTAGGACCGGTCACCCGACCACACCTCGAGGTTCCAACGCGGCGAGACGTCCTCGACCTTCGACCAGGGGATAGAAGTGTGGCGGAACGGGTTCCGCAGCTCCACTCCGGCCATGGTGATGACGAGGGCGGGCCGCACGAAGAGCAGCCACGACCCGGCGGCCACCAGGAGCATGCAGCCGAGAAAGACCAGCGACGGCTGCCCTGAGAAGACCGACAGGGTGGCCATTCCCGCGCTGAGCACCATGGCGATGATCCCCATGGCCACCGAACCGCGCTGCCTCAGGGTGCGCAGCGCCTCCGGCGCGGTCGTCGAACGGGCCATGCGAACAGCTCTCCGGAGTCAGGCGGCGGTGGGCGCCCATTCTCGCACGGTGGGACGCCCCGCTCAGGGGGCCACTACACTTCTTCGGTGACCACCGTCGTCGGCCTCGAGGAGCGGGCGCGCGACATCCTGGGCGTCGGCCGGCTGACCAACCGGGCCCTGACCACGTGGCTGCACGGGCTTCCCGGGGTCGACCAGGTCGGCTGCGAGGCCCGAGCCGCCGCGCTCGGCGCCCGCTCCATCAAGACCACCGCCAAGGCCTGGGCCATCGACACGGCCATCTCGATGATCGACCTCACGACCCTCGAGGGTGCCGACACCGCCGGCAAGGTGCGCTCCCTGTGCGGCAAGGCTCGCGTGCCGGACCCCTCCGACCCGTCCACTCCCCGGCCCGCTGCGATCTGCGTCTACGGCGACATGGTCACCACGGCCAAGGACGCGTTGGGCGACAGTGGGATCCACGTCGCGGCCGTGGCCACGGCCTTCCCCTCGGGACGAGCGAGTATGCGCGTCAAGCTCGCCGACACGCAGGATGCCGTGGCCGCCGGTGCCGACGAGATCGACATGGTCATCGACCGGGGCGCCTTCCTCTCCGGCGACTACCTCGGGGTCTATCAGGAGATCGTCGCCGTCAAGGAGGCCTGCCGGCGCATCGACGGACCGGACGCCCACCTCAAGGTCATTCTCGAGACCGGCGAGCTCGCCACCTACGACAACGCCCGCCGCGCGTCCTACCTCGCGATGCTGGCCGGCGGTGACTTCATCAAGACGTCCACCGGCAAGGTCTCGCCCGCGGCCACCCTGCCCGTCTGCCTCGTCATGCTCGAGGCCGTCCGCGACTGGCGGGAGCAGACCGGCGTACAGGTGGGCGTCAAGCCGGCCGGCGGCATCCGCACCAGTAAGGACGCCCTGAAGCACCTCGTCATGGTCAGCGAGATCGCCGGCGACGACTGGCTGCACGCCGACTGGTTCCGGTTCGGCGCGTCCAGCCTGCTCAACGACCTACTGCTACAGCGCCGGAAGCTGCGCACCGGCGCCTACTCCGGCCCCGACTACGTGACCATCGACTGAGGCATCCGAGGAGCACCACCACCATGCCCGCCTTCGAGTACGCCCCCGCTCCAGAGTCGCGATCCGTCGTCGACATCCGTTCGTCCTACGGCCTGTTCATCGGGGGCGAGTTCACCGACTCGACCGGCGACACGAGCTTCAAGACGATCAGTCCCGCCACCGAGGAGGTCCTGGCCGACATCACGGAGGCGACGGCCGACGACGTCGACCGCGCGGTCGAGGCTGCCCGCGCGGCATACCGGGGCGTGTGGGGGCGGATGTCGGGAGCCGACCGCGGCAAGTACCTCTTCCGCATCGCCCGCATCCTGCAGGAGCGGGCCCGCGAGTTCGCCGTCCTCGAGTCCCTCGACAACGGCAAGCCGATCAAGGAGTCGCGTGACGTCGACATCCCGTTGGCGGCGGCGCACTTCTTCTACCACGCCGGGTGGGCCGACAAGCTGGAGTATGCCGGCCTCTCCCCCGCGGGCACCCCGGCGCCGCGGCCGGTCGGGGTCGTCGGCCAGGTCATCCCGTGGAACTTCCCGCTCATGATGCTGTCCTGGAAGATCGCGCCCGCTCTTGCGTGCGGCAACAC
>JALZBI010000437.1 GCA_030947565.1 Actinomycetota bacterium | reverse complement strand
CGACATGACGTGCCCGCGGCGTCATAACCGCCCCCCGCGCGGTTGATCGGGCGCGACGGTCGCAGCGGGTGTCGTAGCGGCAGATGTGTCGCGTCCACAACCATGGCGCCGCTACGACGGCCGCTTCGACCATCACGGCATGACAGTTCCGTTCGCCGAATCGTCAGCTCGGAGCGAAACACCCCCTAGGAGGGGTGTAACTCTCCGAGATCACCCTGCTGACGGCCCCGAGCGGCGGGTCAGAGCCGGTGGGCGGCGGCCCGGATGAGGACGGTCGCCCACGTGCGGAACGGCTTCCACCGCTCCGCAAACGTGGCGTACGCCTCGTCGGTCATCGGGGTGGAGATGCCGTAGAGCTCGTGCACCACCGCGCGGCTGCGGGCCTCGTCGACCGGCAGCACGTCGGCGAACCCACAGGCGCGCACGACGATGAGGGCGCTGTAGAACGGGCCGATGCCCGGCAGCCTCTGCACCTCCAGCGCCGCGGCCTCGGGTCCCATGTCGACGAGCCGGTCAACATCGAGGTCTCCGGCCGCGGCGGCAGCGCCCACCGCCCTCAGCCGAGGGACCCGGTCGGCCGGCAGGCCCCGGATGCCGGGGTCGTCGGGGAGCGCGGCGAGGACACCGGGCGGTGGCAGCGCGCTGACCGGTTGCCCGGCCAGCTCGAAGGACTCGCCGTAGGCCGCGTTGAGGCGCTCGCGCACGCCGATGCCTTGGGGGCGGGCCCGCCGGGCGCTGATCACCGACCAGACCGCCGCCTCGTAGGGGGAGTAGAACAGCGGCGGCCGCAGGCCCGGTGCCGATTTCTGCAGCGCGCCGATGACCGGGTCGCGCCGTCCCAGATCAGCGAACGCCTCGCCGTCGTGGTCGCACGACAGGACGCGCGCCACCTGGAGAGCGACGGTGTCGGGGTCGGCGTCGCCGTGCATCGTCAGGTGGAGCTGCTCGCCGTCCTGCCGCACCTCCACGCCCGCCGCGTGCTCGAGGTCGTGGTCGACCCGGAACGCCATCCGCATGACCCCGTCGAAGTCACGCTCGGACCGGTGGCCGAACCCGAAGAGCGCGAGCTCCTCCAGCGAGAAGGGTCCGCGGGTCGGGATGGTCCGTTGGTGGGTCGCCATCGTCATCCACCCATGGTGACGCCGGGGTCAGACATCCCTGCCGGGACGGGCTGGCTCGGGTGGGGCACGTCGCCCACGGCCGCCTGGGCGCGCCACATCGCGACCTCGAGCTCCTCCCGGACCTGCGCGTATGCCGGGTCGGCCGGCACGTTGCTCAGCTCCTCGGGGTCGGCCCTGAGGTCGTAGAGCTCCCACTCGGGCGGGTAGGTCCGGTCGCCGCAGCCGGGGTAGCCCATCCCGTCGTTGTAGAAGTAGATGAGCTTGTGGCGTTCGGTGCGGTAGCCGTAGTGCGCGGGCGCCTGGTGGCTCGGGTCGTCGTGCTCCCAGTAGCGGTAGTACAGCCCCTCGGCGGGCGGAGGCGCGGCCCCGTCGGTGAGGTCGGCCCAGAAGCTGCGGCCCTGCATCCGCGGATGAGGTGGCACGCCGGCGGCGTCGAGGATGGTCTGCGCGACGTCGACGTTGGTGACGATGCCGGTATGCGTGCGCCCGGCCGGGACGGCCCGCGGGTAGGACACCAAGAACGGCATCTGCAGCGACTGCTCGTACATGAACCGCTTGTCGAACCAGCCGTGGTCGCCGAGGAAGAAGCCCTGGTCCGACGCATACATGAGCAGGGTGTCATCGAGCCGGCCGCGCTCGGTCAGCCAGTCGATGACCCGGCCGACGTTGTCGTCGACCGACGCGACGCACCGCAGGTAGTCCTCCATGTAGCGCTGGTACTTCCAGAGTGCCTCATCATCCGGCGATAGTCCCTGAGGGACAGGCTGCTTCAGGTCGTCCGCCGTGAGATGGTCGGCGATCCGCATGGCCGCCCGCTTGGCCGACTCCGACCGGGTCGCCAGGTCGTCGGTGAACGTTGCCGGCACCGCGATGGGCTCGGTGTAGAGGTCGGCGTGGGCCGCGTCGGGTTCCCACGGTCGGTGCGGCGCCTTGTGGTTGATCAGCACGCACCAGGGGGTGTCGGGTTCGTCCCGGTCGAGCGATTCGAGCCACCGCAGCGCGAGATCGGTGATGACGTCGGTGGCGTAGCCGTCCTCGACCCGCAGCCCGTCGGCCGAGAGGAACCGGGGCTGGAAGTACTCGCCCTGGTCGATGAGCACGTCCCAGTAGTCGAAGCCGTGCGGGTCGTGGCTGACCCCGTCGGTGACACCGTCGCCCATGTGCCACTTACCGACGATCGCGGTCCGGTAGCCGGCCTCGCGCAGCGCCGTGACGAACGTCGGCTGCGCGGCGTCGATGAAGGTCCGCAGCGTGCGGACACCGTTGACGTGGCTGTAGGTGCCGGTCAGCAGGCTCGCTCGGCTGGGTGCGCACAGCGAGTTGGTCGCGAAGCAGCGTTCGAGCACGACGCCCCGCTGGGCGATCTCGTCGATGCGCGGCGTGTGGTTGACGACCGAGCCGTATGCGCCGATGGCGTGGGCCGCGTGGTCGTCGGTCAGGATCATCGCGATGTTCGGCCGTTGGCGCGCCGCTGGGGTCTCGCCGGGACCGGTCACAACAC
>JALZBI010000436.1 GCA_030947565.1 Actinomycetota bacterium | reverse complement strand
GCCCGTGGTCGTGCGCCTCGTGGTCGTGCGCCTCGTGGTCGTGCTCAAGGTGGTCGTGCTGATGGTGGTCTGCCCCGTGCCCGTCGGGTCGTTCCATGTGCGCGGGCTCACGGTCGAGGAGGTGACTCATGACGGAGGCCTGCTCTGTGGGAGGTGCGTGGCTGAGGCAATCCCATGCTATCCGCCGTGTGCCCGGTGTCATTCGGCCACGGGCCGGACCACAGCGTCGACGAGAGCTCGGAGTGTTGTACCCCTCATAGGGGGTGTAACACTCCGAGATCCGTTGCGCCGGGCCGACCTCGAGAGTGCGGCATTCGTCACGCCCCTCTCGCCGCCGCGGAGCGCTTCTGCGGCTCGACGACGTACTGGGGTCTTCGGTCGACGCGACCCCGGCGGCAAACAGGCGAAGCGCGCCCGCCGGGGTGCGGCGAGCAGGGCGGCGCCCCCGACCCGTCCGGCCACGGGCATCCGGAACCCGGCCACCACCAGCGCCGACCCGGCAGCCGCGAGGATCCGGGCGGCCCGCAGCAGCGTGCCGGCACGGCCCTGGCGAAAGCACTCGCCGGGCAGGCCCGCGTTGGCCTGCATCCGGTGGACCGCGACGGACTCTGCGGCCGCCCCGAACAGCGCCAGCCGCCGTGCCGGGCCGATCTGCGCCGACGGGGCGGCGAGCAGTCCGAGGCCGCCCGCGGCGCTCCCTTACGGGGTGCGTCCGACGAGCGGGGTCCGTGACGCCAGGGAAGTGAGGTCCACCGCGTCGAGATGCGCTCGTCGCCCGTCACGGTCGAAGAGCACGATGATCTCGACCGGGCCAGCTTCCGCGGTGATGGCGTGCGGGGCCATGGTCGAGAACTGCGCCGCTTGGCCGGTTTCCACGAGGATGGCGCGCTGTCCGAGGTGCAGTCGGGCCGTCCCTGACAGCACGGTGAACCACTCGTGGCCGGGGTGTACGCCGAGCTCGGCGGGCGGCCGTCGCGCCGTGATCCGCATCCGGGCCACGGCCAGTCCGTGCGGCTCGTCGTCGCGGGTGAGCATCCAGCTGGTCACCCCGTGGTTCTGGTCGCGGCGCGGCCGGATGACGACGTCGTCGTCACCGACCGCCTCGACGAGCTGGTCGAGGCTGGTGCCAAGCGCCCGGGCGATGGGCACGAGCTGGTCGATGGAGATGCGACGGTGCCCGGTCTCGATCCGGCTCAGGGTGGATGGGCTGAGGTCGCACCTCCCGGCGAGGGCGTCCAGCGACCAGCCGCGGGCTAGACGCAGCCCCCGGATGCGGGCCCGGATGACGGCGTCCAAGGCGACCGCTTGCGGCATACGCAAGATCCCATGTCGAAGGGGCAAGACGCCCCTACCGTGGTTTGTATGCCCCACCACCATTCGTCCGCTGACCACTCCACGCACAGCCGGCCCGGTACCCCTGACGAGCTGCTCGACCTGGACGGTGAGGTGCTCCAGGCCTACTGGGACGCTGCGCTGAGGTGGGTGCTCGCGACCGTCGGCGACGCTCCGCTGTCCCGCGTCGTCGATCTGGGCGCCGGCACCGGCACGGGAGCGTTGGGCATGGCCCGCCTACTTTCCACGTCAGAGGTCCTCGCCGTCGACGTGTCGAAGCCCTCCCTGCAGCGGTTGCGCGAGAAGGCGGCCGCCGACGGAATGGACAACCACGTGCGCACGGTCGAGGCCGACCTGGATGACGGGTGGCCCGAGGTGGGTTCCGTGGACCTCACCTGGGCGTCGATGTCGTTGCACCACCTGGCCGAGCCCGGTCGGGTGCTCGCTGAGCTCCGCCAGTCGACAACCCCCGGCGGAGCGCTCGCGGTCGCCGAGTTCGCCGAGCCACTGCGTTTCCTGCCCGATGAGCTCGGGCTTGAGAGAGGTGGTTTCGAGGACCGGGTGCTCGCGGTGTTGGGTCAGGCTCACACCGAGCAGCTTCCCCACCTGGGTTCGGTGTGGGCGGACGTGCTCACGGAAGCGGGGTGGCATACCGCTGACGAACGGGCGTTCACCATCGACCTCAACCCGCCAACGCACCCTCGGGCCGGACGGTATGCGTGGAGCTGGTTCCGGCGCCTGTCCGAGAACCTGGAGGACCGGCTGGAGCCGAGCGACCGCGCCACGTTGGCCGCGCTGCTCGACGAGCACGGTGAGCAGTCACTCCTCCATCGCACGGACCTGCACATCCGCGGCGTCCGCACCGTCACCCTGGCGCGGGCTCACAGAACAGGGTCGTGAGCCGGTAGCCGGCGGAGGTCAGCAGCCGCGTCCGGGGGCCGTCGTCAGGGCGCAGGGTCACCACCGCGACGTGGGCCCCACGTCGAGCGGCGGCCGTCTCGATCTGGGCCAGCCCGTCAGGTGACCCGACGTGGGTCACGAGGAGCACAGGCCCACCGGGGTCGTAGATCGGCGGTGCGGTCATCAGGCGGCCCTCCGCATCGTTGACGCTGACGGCCGGGTCGGCGTTGCCGGCCACGCGGACGTGTGAGGCAGGGGGGAGGTCGCGGTGCCACCACGACTCGACCGGTCCGAGGCCGACCTCCTTCGCGGCCGCCAGTCGGGGGCCCTCCACGACAGGAACAACGAAACGCAGCCGACCGCAACGATCTTGAGCGGCGCGAAGCAGGGACACGCCATCGGTGGGCCAG
>JALZBI010000435.1 GCA_030947565.1 Actinomycetota bacterium | reverse complement strand
GCCGTGGCGAGCCTGGCGCAGAGCCGCCAGCCGGGGCGGGACCGGGGCGACGACTCCGGCCAGGGCGGGCAGGAGGACCCCGGCCACGAGCAGCAGTGGCGCCTCGGGCCACGCGAGGGGGGTCTGGGCCAGGACCACGCCCGGCCAGCCGCGACGCTCGGCGTAGAGCAGCACGCCGGCGGGCACGAGGCCCAGCACGGTGACCATCCACTCCGGCCAGGACCACGGGTCGCGCCGGTAGCGCGAGCGCACGTCGCGCCGCGCGCCGACGACGAGCACCGCCACGGTGAGCAGCACACCGGCGACGAGCAGTGGCATACCGAGGCCGCCCGTGACCGAGGCGTCGAGCACGCCGTAGAGCCCGGCGACGACCGCGACGAGCCCGAGCAGGGTCAGGCCGCTGGCGACGTGGCGGCCACGGTCGGACCGCACCGGGGTGCGTCCGTAGCCGCGCGACTCCATCGAGGCCGCCAGCTCCAGGGACCGTTCGAGGGAGCCCTCCAGGACCGGTCCCACGAGCCGGCCGATCTCGCGCAGCCCCCGCCCGGAGTGGCCCCGGAGCCGGCGGGCGGTCCGGACCCGGCCGGCCAGGACCACGAGCTGGGGGGCATACGTGAGGGCCACGACGACCGCGGTGCCGACGTCGTGGAGGGTGGCGGGCACGTAGCGGAGCAGGCGCTTTGGACTGGCCAGGGCGTTGGCCGCGCCCAGACAGGCGAGCGTGGTCGCGAGCCGCAGGCCGTCGACCGCCGCCGCGACGACCCCCTCGAGGGTGACCGGACCGCCGAGGCGGACGCCGGCGAACCAACCCGGCAACGGCACGGACGGCAGTCGGAACAGCACCGTGCGGCCGGTGACCCCGCCGCCCAGCACCGCGGCGAGCACGACCCGCAGGAGCACCCCGGCCAGACCCAGCAACAGGAACGGGACGAAGGCGTTGACGGCGCCGATCTCCCTGCGCTCGAGGACCACCCAGCCCGCCCCCAGGATCAGCAGGAGCAGGAGGATCGGGTTGGTCGTATGCGCGGCGGCCACGACGAGACCCAGACCCCACAGCCACCAGGCCACCGGGTGCAGCAACCGGGGGGCGGCGAGGAAGGGGTCGGGTCTGGCCATCACGGGTGGGTCTAGACCGTGGTCCGGCGGCGGCGGTAGGCACTCCACGCCAGTGCAGCCGCGCCGAGGATGAGGATGACCAGGCCGATCCAGACGACCACCGGCACGCCCGAGCTCGCGACGGCGGTGGGCGCGGACGCGACCGGGCCCACCGTCTGAGCGTCGGTCGGGACCGTGCCGGGGGTGGCCGCGGCGGTGCCGCCTGACCCGGCACTCGAGGTGGCGCTCGAGGAGACGAGCGGGGTGGCGGTCTGGCCGATGGACACCGGGACGTCGGCCGCCTTCTGCTCGTCGGTGAGCGTGGCCACCTGGCCCCCACACCCGGTGGCCGGGTAGCTGTCGATGCCGCAGACCAGCCCGCCCGTGTCGTTGCGCACCGCCCCGACGGAGGCGAGCACCTCGGCTCCGGTCGCTGCGGTGGGGACGACCGCGCAGTCCGCGGTGGGGTCCGGGGGCGTCGTCGCCGGGTCGCCGTCGACGGCGCGGCCATAGTCGACGACGACCGCTACGCGCTTCTTGCCTGACTCGGCGGGCACCTGGCTGCAGACCTGGTCGAAGGTGACCACGGCACGCGGCGTGCGGGGGTTCGCGCCGGTGCCGTCGTCGATGGCCCATCGCCAGCCCTCGACGGAGCCCTCGGCGGGGGTGGTCTCGGCCGGCCCCTTCTGGGAGAACGCCCAGGTGTTGTTGGTCAGCTGGTAGTAGCCCCAGTACTGGTAGTTCGCGGCGCTGGCCGACGAGGCCGGCACGACCAGGGCGGCGACGACGGCGAGCGCCCCGAGCACCGCGCCGACGCCAGGCCGGAGGGTGCGCGCTCGCTGGCGCGGATCAGGCTCGTGCTGGGTATGCCGGTGCCGATCCGGTCGAGGATCTCGCTGGGACGGGTGGTGCAGGGTCATGAGAGAACCTCCTCACGGCCGGGTGGGAGATTCCGCGGCACCGTCCTTGGCAGGAGGGGACCCCGTGCACTCGGACTCCGGTCCGCATTCCGCGACGGACGTAGTGGGTGGAGCCGACATCGGCGACAGGTGGTCCGACTCGTCCCGCGTCCCCAGCCACCGCGGCCGGCCCGATGGAACGGGATGACCGGCAGCGAAACCAGCGGCGCAGGGCTCACGGTTGCGGGACAGCGCCGGACTCACACCGGCTTTCCCTGTACGTCGACCTACGGTGGGTTGACCGTCCCACGCCGGTGACGTGGGTGTCAAAGCGGCCCGTCGGGTTGCCTTCCCCGGGTGCGTGCGGCGGGTCAGCCCGGCGGCGGGAGGTAGGCGACGTTCGAACCCTTGACTGTGACGCTGAGCGGGCGAGTGGCGCCGACGGTCGAGGGGAGGGTGACCCGTGTGTTGAGCACGAGGCCCATCGCGACGACGCTGCCCGATCCGGCGGGGGTGATGACCAGGTCGACGGTGTTGCCCGTCGCCGAGATGTTCTGGACCACCGACGGCAGCCCGCACGTCACGACATCCAGGGTGGCCGCCGAGAACCAGTACGCGTCTGCCGGGCAGGCCGCGATCGGGTCGATCC
>JALZBI010000100.1:6524-7441 GCA_030947565.1 Actinomycetota bacterium | reverse complement strand
CGGCGGCGGACACCGGCTCCGGCCCTATGCCGAGGACCTTGAACACGGGCCGCAGGAACCACGGCCCGGTGTCTTCGTCGTTGAGGAACGCATGGCTGGCTCGGGGGTACTCCTTGACGTCGTGATCCACCCCCAGGCGGGTCAGGTGGTGATTGAGCTTCGCGGCCGCACCGGGGAAGGACGGGTCGCGTCCACCGTAGCTCCCGACGATCGGGCAAGCTCCCGCGAGCACGTCCGGTGTCGATGGCAGCTGACCGTAGTTGTCGGCGCTCACGGTGAACCCGTGACCGGGGGCGGCGCACATCAGCGCGAAGCCACCGCCCATGCAGAACCCGATGACGCCGACCTCGTCGGTGGTGTCGTCCTGGTCGAGCAGCCACTGGCGGGCGATCGAGATGTCCTGGAAGGCCCGTCCCTCGCCACGGCTCAGCGCCTGGAAGGTCGCCCTCAGGCACTTCCGCGCCCCGCCCTCGGTGAACAGGTCCGGCGCGATGACGACATAGCCCATCGATGCGAGCCGGTCGGCCTGTCGCCGGGTGACGTCCTCCAGGCCGAAGGCCTCGTGGACCACGACGACGCTCGGATGGGGGCCCTCGCCGTCGGGACGCACGAGGTATGCGGTCAGGTGCGGCGAGCCTCCGACCGCACCGCTTCGCGCCGACAGGTCGATGTCCTCACCTCGGAGCAGAGCGTGCTCGGGCGCGTCACTGGGGGCGGGGGTCATCGCTGCAGCCAACCACACGCCGCCGTCAGCCGCCCGGCGTCACAACCCGACGGTCAGGGCTGCGGGTTAGCCGGCCGCGGGGCTGCCTGGGGTCTCTATGCGCCGCCCTGAGCAGTCAACACGGTGGATCGCACGCATAAGAGGGGGTGCGATCCACCCCGGTGACGACTCCGGCTACGCGTCGCCCGTCACG
>JALZBI010000100.1:0-6514 GCA_030947565.1 Actinomycetota bacterium | reverse complement strand
TCGCAGCATCGCCTCGTCGGGTCCCTCGAGCCGCGTCGGCCGCCCGATGTCGTCGAGGACGACGAAGCGCAGCATCGACCCCCGCGACTTCTTGTCGCGGCGCATCGCGACGAGCAGCTCGTCCCAGCGCCCGGCGGGGTAGGTGACCGGCAGCCCGACGCTGGTCAGGACGGTGCGGTGCCGCTCGACCGCCGCGTCCGACAGGTGACCCGACAGCCGGCCCAGCTCGGCCGCATACGCCAACCCGATGCTGACCGCTTCACCGTGCCGCCGGCGGTAGCCCTCGACGTGTTCGACCGCGTGCCCGAAGGTATGCCCGTAGTTGAGGATCTCGCGCCGGTCGGCCTCGCGCAGGTCGTCGGTCACGACCTCGGCCTTGACCCGGATCGCACGCTCGACCAGCTCACGCAGCACCGGACCAGACACGTCGTGCGCGGCCGCAGGGTCAGCCTCGACGAGCTCGAGGATGCGCGGGTCGGCGATGAACCCGCACTTGACCACCTCGGCCAGGCCGGCGGTGAGGTCGAGCGCCGGGAGGGTGGCCAGGGCGTCGAGGTCGCAGAGGACCCCCACCGGAGGATGGAACGACCCGACGAGGTTCTTGCCCTCCTCCGTGTTGATCCCCGTCTTGCCGCCGACCGCGGCGTCGACCATCGCGAGCAGCGTGGTCGGCACCTGGAGGACGCGGACCCCGCGCAGCCAGGTCGCGGCGACGAACCCGGCCAGGTCGGTGACCGTGCCGCCGCCCAGACCGACGACGGCGTCGGTGCGCGTGAAGCCGGCCGCGCCGAGCAGCGACCACAGCCGTGCGGCGACGGCGGCGGTCTTCGCGTCCTCCGCGTCGGGCACGGCGGCCAGGTGCGGGTCGACACCGGCCGAGCGCAGGGCGTGGGCGAGCCGCCCGGCCCATGCCGCGAGCGCGGGTGAGTGCACGACGAGGGCCCGTTCGGCGGCGGCGGCGAGCAGCGGCACGGCTCCGTCGAGCACGCCGTGGCCGATGACGACGTCGTAGCGGGCGGCCCCGGAGCCGACCGAGATCGTCGTCGTGGCCGCGTCGGTCACGGCGTGGCCCCGGCGAGGAGCCCGGCGACAACGGCCGCGACCTGCTCCGGAGTGCGGCCGGCGGTGTCGGCGCGGTGGGTCGCGAGCGACTGGTAGACCGGCCGCCGCACGTTCATCATGGCGATCCACGAGGCGCGGGGGTTGACCGAGAGCAACGGCCGCGACCGGTCGAAGCCGATGCGGCGCGAGGCGTCGGCGATGCCGACATCGAGAAACACGACGGTATGCCGGGCGAGCCGCGCCTGGGTGTCGGCGTCCATCGGAGCGCCTCCGCCGAGTGCCACCACCCCATGCTCCTGCCCGAGGGCGCGAGCGACCTCGGCCCGCTCCAGGGCCCGGAAGGCCGCTTCTCCGTCATCGATGAAGATGTCGGCGATCGAGCGGCCCTCCCGGCGGACGACCTCCTCGTCGGTGTCGTGGAACGGCACACCGAGGAGCAGGCCGAGGGCGCGGCCGGTGACCGTCTTGCCGGACCCCGGCGGGCCGATGACGACGGCCGCAGGGCGGGCGGCGGCGTGGTCGGCGTGGTCGGCATGGTCGGCATGGTCGGCGGGCGTCACGGCCGGATCACCACGACCGCAGCCCCTCCGGGATGGCGTCGAGGTAGCCGGCGTGGTTGCGCGCGGTCTCGGCCACGCTGTCGCCCCCGAACTTCTCGACGCACGCCTGGGCGAGCACGAGGGCCACCATGGCCTCGGCGACGACACCGGCGGCCGGCACGGCGCAGACGTCCGACCGCTGGTGGATGGCCTTGGCCGGGTCGGCCCCGGAGATGTCGACCGTGTCGAGCGCCCGCGGGACGGTGGAGATCGGCTTCATCGCGGCCCGGACCCGCAGGACGTCCCCGGTGGACATGCCGCCCTCCGTTCCCCCGGCCCGTCCAGAACGGCGCCGAATGACCCCAAGGTCGTCTCTGCACATCTCGTCGTGCGCCGCCGACCCGCGCCGCCGGGCCGTGGTGAAGCCGTCGCCGACCTCGACCCCCTTGATGGCCTGGATGCTCATGAGGGCGGCGGCGAGCTGCCCGTCGAGGCGGCGGTCCCAGTGCACGTGCGAGCCGAGTCCCGGCGGGACACCGTAGGCGAGCACCTCGACGACGCCGCCGAGGGTGTCGCCGTCCTTCTTCGCCGTCTCCACCTCAGCCACCATGGCGGCGGATCCGGCGGCGTCGAGGCTGCGCACCGGGTCGGCGTCGAGGCGGTCGACGTCGTCCGGGGTGGGCAGGCCGGCGTCCTCTCCCACCGCGGCGGTGCCGATGGCGACGGTGTGCGCTACGAGCCGGATGCCGTAGGCCTGCTCGAGGAACGCCGCGGCTGCCGCACCGAGCGCGACCCGGGCGGCAGTCTCCCTCGCCGACGAACGCTCGAGCACGGGGCGGGCGTCCTCAAAGCCGTACTTCTGCATCCCGACGAGGTCCGCGTGGCCCGGTCGCGGCCGGGTCAACGGCCGGTTGCGGGCGATCTCCTTCTCCGCGTTGACGTCGTCCGAGGCCGCGAGGACCGCCGCGTCGACGGGGTCGGGGCTCATCACGGTCTCCCACTTCGGCCACTCCGTGTTGCCGATCCGGATGGCGATGGGCGAACCCAGGGTCACGCCGTGGCGAAGGCCGCCGAGCACCTCGACGGCGTCCTGCTCGAACCCCATCCGGGCGCCCCGGCCGAAGCCGAGCCGACGCCGGGCGAGCGCGGCGCCGATGTCGCTCGTCGTGAGGTGCACTCCCGCCGGAAGGCCCTCGAGCACCGCGACGAGCGCCGGGCCGTGGGACTCACCGGCGGTCAACCAACGCAGCATGGGCCGATCCTGCCACGCAGGTCAGGGCCGGTTGCGCGCCCGTCGGCTGTCCAGGGGTCCCCGACCCCGAGGCTCAGACCAGCTGGAAGCGCAGCACCAGCGCGGCCAGTGCACCGATGACGATGAACGGGCCGAACGCGATGTGGCTCCGCAGCGTGAGCCGGCGCAGGGCCAGACCGACGACCGCCACGACTCCCGACAGCAGGTAGGCGAGAACGAACCCGAGGATGGGCACTCCCCACCCGAGGTAGCCCAGCGGGACGGCGACCAGGCCCCCGAGCGTCGCGTCACCCAGACCGAGCCCACCTGGCACGACGAACGCGAGAGCGGCATACACGAACCATCCGGCGGCCCCGCAGAGCACCGCCCTCAGCAGGGCCGACCAGTCGCCCGTGGTGGCCGAGGCCACGGCGAGCAGGGCGACGAGCGCCGGGATGGTCGGCAGGGTGAGGCCCTCGGGCAGCCGGTGCACGTCGACATCGACCCAGAACAGGGCGACCCCGACCCACGCCATGAGCAGGTAGGCGGGTAGCGCCACCCCCTCGGACAGGCCCCCCAGCCGCCAGGCCAGGACGCCCCACAGCGCGGGCACGGCCAGGGTGATCAGAACCGGTGGGCCGGGGGGCGTGCGGTCGGCCTCCTCCTCGAGCCGGTATGCCGTGGTGCCCAGCTCGCGGGCCAGCCACAGACCGAGGCCGAGGCCGGCGACGGCCACCACCGTGACGAGCCACCACGGCGCCGCGACGGCGGGGACCAGGGTCACCGGGCGGGGTGGCCGGCAGGGGCAGGATGGGCGGCCGGGGCAGTGGCGGCTCGCCGGGCCAACGCCTCCTCGAGGGCCGTGCGCATCGCTTCGACGGGTGCGGGCCGGCCGGTCATCAGCCGCACCTGCTCGGTCGCCTGGTGCAGCAGCATCGTCGTCCCGGGCACCCCGGCGTAGCCGCGAGCCCGGGCCGCCTCCGCGAACGGGCTGGGACCCCCGCCGTAGACGACGTCGAGCAGCGTCCGGCCGCCCTCCGGCAGCGTGTCGGCCGCGGGACCACCGTCGGACGGCACCGTGCTGACGACGAGGTCCACATGCTCCGGCCAGTCCCCCATCGCGCGCCGGCTCGTCGTCATCCCGGCGGCCACCGCCTGGGCGAGTGTCGCGTCGCGGATGCCGTCTCGCACCATGAAGTCGACATGCCGGACCCCGAGCAGCGCCAGCGCCACCACTGCTGACCGGGCGGTCGCGCCCGAGCCGACGAGCACAGCGCGGTCGGCGCGCCGGACGCCGGACTCGGCCAGCCCCTCGGCGATCCCGTGCACGTCGGTGTTGTCGCCGTGCCACGACCCGGAGCTGCTCCTCACGAGGGTGTTGACCGCCCCGGTCGCGACGGCGACGTCGGACACCGCGTCAACCGCCTGGAAGGCCACCTCCTTGAGGGGCATGGTCAGGGACAGGCCCCGCCAGGACGGGTCGAGCGACGCCACGTGGGCCAGGAAGTGGTCGGCCCCGACCCGCTCGGCGGTGTACTCCCAGTCGTCGAGGCCGAGCGCGGCGTACGCCGCGGTGTGCAGCACGGGCGACAACGAATGGGCGATCGGGGAGCCGAGCACGCCAGCCCGGTGCGTCACGGCGGTCACCGCTCCGGGTGGACCGACCGCGAGAGGCCCGGCCGCGCGAGTCGGGCCGAGGCGCTCAGCACTTCCCGGTGTTGGCCTGGCACCACGCCTGGAACTCCTTGACGTACTGGTCGTGCTCGGCCAGCGACGACGCGAACTTCGTCTCCCCCGTGGTCGGGTTGACCGTGACGAAGAACAGCCACGGGCCGTCCGCCGGGTTCTTCGCGGCCTCGAGCGCTGACTGGCCGGGGTTGCCGATCGGCCCGGCGGGCAGCCCCACATTGACATAGGTGTTGTACGGGTTCTTGTCGGCGCGCTCCGCGTCCGAGGTCGTCAGGGCCCTCTTCTGGACGCCGTAGCTCACCGTCGAGTCCAGCTGCAGCGGCTGGTTCTGGGCGATCCGGTTGAGCAGCACGCGGGCGACCTTCTCGCGGTCCGCCGTGGTCCGGCCCTCGGCCTCGAGGATGCTCGCGGTGATGACGGTCTGCTCGATCCCGTCGCCGGTGATCCCGAGCCCGGTCATCGTGTCGAGCGCCTTCTGCACCATGGTCTTCAGCTGCTGGGCGGCCGACGTCTCCTTCGCGAACTCATAGGTCGCGGGGAACAGGTAGCCCTCGACGTTGCCCTTGGCCGACGCGGGCAGCCCGAGAGCGGCAGCATCCTTGGCCGCGGTCTCGTAGTCCGACACCGGCTTACCGGTCGCCTTGGACAGCAGGGCGAAGACCTCCGACGTCCACCGTCCTTCGGGGATGGTCACTCTGGGCACAGTGCGGTTCGCCGGGTCGATGAGGTAGGTCACCGCGTCCGACGCCTTCATCTCTTTCTTCAGCGTGTACTCGCCGGGCTGGATGTTGCCGCTGGCCGGGTTGTCGGCGGCGGCGTCGGCGAAGGCCTTGGCCGTCTTGACAACGCCGAGGGTGGCCAGGTTCGTGGCCATGGCCCGGCCGGTGTCACCCGGGTTGACCGTTACCTGCACCGCGCCCGAGCCCGGGCCGGCGAAGTCGCCGCTCTCGCCGCCGAACCCGGCCACCATCGGGCGCAGCACGCTCACCGCGGCGAAGGCGGCGGCACCGATGAGGGCGATGGCGACGACGAAGACGAGCAGCCGGCGCAGCGCGCGGCGGCCCCGCTTCGGCCGGCGCCGGTCAGCCGCCCGCCGCTCGCCGCGACCGAGGATGTGCAGGCCGTCGTGATGGTCGTCGTACTCGTCGTACTCGTGGGCGTAGGCGTGGTCGTCAGCGTGCTCGTCGTCGCGGTCGCCGAGATCGCTGTCGACATGCTGGTCGAGATCGGGGTCGTCGAAGACGATGTGGTCACCGTGTCCGGACGCGGGCTCGCGTCGGTCGGTCATCCTCGGTCCTTCTGTCGGGGGCGGCGTCGCTGGGGGGCGACCCGGCTCCCCGGCGCCCGTCCCGAGGCCCGCTCGCCGTCGAGCGCGGTCTGGAGGATGAGCACCGCGGCCGTCTGGTCGACCACGTCACGTTGCGAACGGCCTGCCCTTCCGCTCTCGCGTAGTCTGCGGTGCGCGTCGACCGTGGTCAAGCGCTCGTCGACCAGCCGCACCGGCACGGGAGCGACCGCGCCCGACAGCTCCAGGGCATACGCCCGAGCGAGCCGCGCCGCCTCGCCCTCCTGCCCGGACAGCAGCCGCGGCAGCCCGACGACGACCTCGATCGCCGCCAGGTCACGAGCGGTCGCGACGATCCGCTCGATGTCGGCGTGCTCGTCGGACGCGTCGCGGGGCACGGTGGCGACCGGCGTGGCAACGAGGCCGGCCGGGTCACTGGCGGCGAGGCCGACGCGGACACTGCCGACGTCGACGCCGAGCCGGACACCGGTGCGCACCACGCCTTCACCTTCGCACACCCTCCGGTCGACGTCGGCCCACCCCGCCGGACGGGGCCCCGCCCACACTCAGGCCCCCTGCAGGCACCGCCCAGGCCCGCCAAGCCCCGCCCGGGCCCGCCCAGGCCCGGCTCAGGCCGAGCGCGCGCGCAGCGTGTCCTCGACGGCGCCGAGCGCGTCGGAGACCTTGGTGGGGTCGGTGCCGCCACCC
>JALZBI010000434.1 GCA_030947565.1 Actinomycetota bacterium | reverse complement strand
GGCCCGCGCGGACGTGTGGCCCAAGATCGTCGCCACCATCTCGGGGTCGGGCGGCTGACGGCTCGATCGACATCATCGCGGTGGATTCGACCCCCTGGAGGGGGTCAAAACCACCGCGGTCATCCGGCTGAGCGGTCTGGCACGGGTCATGTCGCGCCGGAGGCCCTGATGAGGGCACCTCACGTGACATGACCCGCGACATGACCGGACCGGCCGGCGCCCTCGTGGGCACCGGCCGGTCGTGACCCTCTGAGCCATCGGTCAGGAGTCGAGGGAGCCCTTGCGGGACAGCAGGACCTCGTCGATGAGGCCATACGCCTTGGCCTCGGCCGCCGACATGATCTTGTCGCGCTCGATGTCCTCGTTGACCTGCTCGGGCGTCCGCCCGGTGTGGCCGGCCAGCGTCTCCTCGAGCCAGGTACGCATCCGCAGGACCTCGTTGGCCTGGATCTCGATGTCGGAGGCCTGGCCGTAGTCACCGCCGCCCAGCGCGGGCTGGTGGATGAGGATGCGAGCGTTCGGCAGCGCATACCGCTTGCCCTTGGCGCCGGCGGCCATGAGCACCGCCGCGGCCGAGGCCGCCTGCCCGACGACGAACGTCTGGATGTCGGGCCGGATGTACTGCATCGTGTCGTAGATCGCCGTCATCGCCGTGAATGAGCCACCGGGGCTGTTGATGTACATGAGGATGTCGCGGTCAGGGTCCTGGGACTCGAGCACGATGAGCTGGGCGATGATGTCGTCGGCCGACGCGTCGTCGACCTGCACGCCGAGGAAGATGATGCGGTCCTCGAACATCTTCGTGTAGGGGTCGAGACGCTTCATCCCGTAGGAGGTGCGCTCCTCGAACTGGGGCAGGATGTAGCGGCTCGACGGCGTCGGGACGTGCAGGCCCGAAGGGGCCCAGCCGACTCGGTCGGAGGGGTTAACGGTCATGGTGGTCTCCAGTGTCCTGTCGCGTCTCAGCTGTCGGTCGCGGTCTCGCCGGTGCCCGTGGTCGCGTCGCCGGTGAGGGGGGCGTCGCCCGGGTCCTTGCCGCGCTCGGCCTCGGACGCCCGGGTCGTGACCTGGTCGACGAAGCCGTAGACCTTGGCCTCCTCGGCCGTGAACCACCGGTCGCGGTCGGAGTCGCGCTCGATCTGCGCCAGCTCCTGGCCGGTGTGCTCGGCGATGAGCTCGGCCATCTGCTTCTTGATGTGCAGCATCTGCTCGGCCTGGATCTTGATGTCCGAGGCCGTGCCGCCGATGCCGCCCGACGGCTGGTGCATCATGACCCGCGCATGCGGGGTGGCGTAGCGCTTGCCGGGCGTGCCCGCACTGAGCAGGAACTGCCCCATCGAGGCCGCCATGCCCATGGCCACGGTGGCCACGTCGTTGGGCACCCACTGCATGGTGTCGAAGATCGCCATGCCGGCCGTCACCGAGCCGCCGGGGCTGTTGATGTAAAGCCAGATGTCCTTGGTCGGGTCCTCGGCAGCCAGCAGCAGCATCTGCGCGCAGATGGCGTTGGCGTTGTCGTCACGGACCTCGGAACCAAGGAAGATGATCCGCTCCTTGAGGAGGCGGTTGAAGATGTGGTCGTCGAGACCGCCGGTCATACCTTCGCCGGCAGCGACGATCTCACTGCCGCTCAAGGCGGCTTTCACGTTCGTGCGGGCCACGTTGGCCTCCATCGTCGGGTCGTCGTTTCGCGGTCGTATTCGAACTCGCAATGACCCTAACGTCCGCACCGGACGGGGGAATCCCGCTCACGGCGGTGTTCGCCCTGAGCGCACTGGACTCAGGTATGCGTGTCAGCCGCCGGTCAGCGGACGACGGCCGAGATCTGCCACGGCGCCACCGGGGGGACCCAGCGCCGCGTCAGGGGGTTGCTCACGGGCGGGAACGCCTCGAACGACCCGACGACCTCGAGCGTGAGCGCCATGGGTGCGGTGCCGTCGCCGGCCAGGATGCCGACCGCGCGCCCGGCGCCGACCTCCGCTTGGACGGCCAGGGAGGTCGTCCCCGCGCCAAGGGGGGCGCTGTCGGCCGCCTCCGGCGCGGCGTCGTCCGGGAAGACGCTCACGCTCGACGGGGCGGCGGTCGACGCCGTCAGGACACCCACGACACCGAAAGTGCTGTCGCTGACCACGGAGTCCTCCGGCGTGGTCCGCTGTCGCGCCCCGGGGGCCAGTGATCCGGCACCTCCTCGGGCGGACCCGGTGTCGAGGATCGTCGTCTGCGGCAGCGGTCGGAACCGCAGGCTGGGGCCCATGTCTCCGTCGTCGTAGAACCCGAGGAGGTCGACGACGTACCCCGCCGGACCGGGACTGAGGTTCGTCACCGCCACGGGGATACGGCCGTTGGAGTCGACCTCGGCCGGCACCAGCGCGAGGTTGCTCACCGGGGTGCGGGCAAGGAACGAGACGGAGGCCGGAACGATGGCGGGGTTCACGGCGGGCGAGGTCGGGGGTGCCTCAGGGACGGGTGCCGTCGTGGTGGGCGTCGCTGATGAGCCCGCGGGTGGGAGAGGCACCGATGCAGTGGTGACCGCGAGCGACCCGGCCGCGGAGGTGTCCTTGCTCGTGACCTTGAGGAGCAGCGCCGTCGCGTGGGCGTTGGCCTGGACGCCGAGGTCGACCGCCAGCAGCGCCCGGCCACCCGCTGGGATCATGTCGCTCGGTCCGG
>JALZBI010000433.1 GCA_030947565.1 Actinomycetota bacterium | reverse complement strand
CCGCTCCGGGGACGCTCATGCACGAGAGCACCCGGCCGATGGGCGAGCTGATGCGCGACCTGTATGCCGCGGACACCCGCGACGACGGCGGCGGCACCTTCCGCCTGTTCAGCCCCGACGAGACGGCGAGCAACCGGCTCCAGGCCGTGTTCGACGTCACCGAGCGCTGCTGGCAGGCACCGCTGATGCCCACGGACGGCAGGCTCTCCGCCGACGGCCGGGTCATGGAGGTGCTGTCGGAGCACCTCTGTTCCGGCTGGCTCGAGGGCTACCTGCTCAGTGGCCGGCACGGCGTCTTCGCGACGTACGAGGCCTTCGCCATGGTGTCGGCGTCGATGACCATCCAGCACGTCAAGTGGCTGCAGCACGCCCAGGAGCTCGCGTGGCGGGCCCCGGTGTCGTCGCTGAACATCCTGCTGACGAGCACCTGCTGGCGCAACGACCACAACGGGTTCTCCCACCAGGGACCGGGACTCATCGACTCCCTGCTCCCCCTGGCCCCCGGGGTGGTGCGGGTGTGGCTGCCGCCGGACGCCAACACCGGCCTCTCGATCCTGGACCACTGCCTGCGCAGCGAGAACCACGTCAACCTCATCGTCCTCGACAAGCAGCCGCACCTGCAGTACCTCGACCTGGCCGACGCCAACGCCCTCTGCGCGGCCGGCGCCGGCGTCTGGGACTGGGCCTCCACGAGCGGCCCCGACGAGCAGCCCGACATCGTCCTCGCCGCCTCGGGCGATGTGCCGACGCAGGAGGCGCTGGCCGCCGCCGAGCTGCTGCGCGACTGGACGCCGGAGCTCAAGCTGCGCTTCGTCAACGTGGTCGACCTCATGGCGCTGCTGCCGGAGAACGACCACCCCCACGGATTCACGGACTCGGTGTTCGACGGGCTGTTCACGCCGGACCGGCCCGTCGTCTTCGCCTTCCACGGCTACCCCCGCGCCATTCACCAGCTCGTTCACGGACGCAGCCACCCCGGCCGCTTCCACGTGCGCGGGTTCAACGAGCAGGGCACGACGACAACGCCGTTCGACATGGTCGTGCTCAACCGGGTGTCGCGCTACCACCTGGTCATCGAGGCGCTGCGCCGCACCGCCAAGCGGCCCCCCCGGTGGCAGGAGCTCACCAACCACTGCAACGCCATGCTGGCGAAGCACTCGGCCTACATCCGCGAACACCTAGAGGATCTGCCGGAGATCACGGACTGGACGTGGCGGGGTCGATGACGAGCATCTATCTGGCCTCCTCCGCCGGGTGGTCGGGCAAGTCCGCGGTGGCCGTGGGCTTCCTCGACCAGCTGAGCCGCCGCGTCGGCCGGGTGGGCGTCTTCCGGCCCATCCAGCGCACTCCGCGGCCCGCGGACGACCACGTCCTCGACCTGCTGCTCTCCCGCCTGGAGACGGGCGTCGACCTCACCGCGCCCCTGACGGCCGAAGAGGCCTCGGGTGTCTTCTACGATGACGTCCACCACGACCCTGACGCAGCGATGTCGACGATCGTCGACCGCTACCACGCCGTCGCGCACCGGTTCGACGCGATGCTCGTCATTGGCTCCGACTACACCGACGTCGCCTCGCCGGCCGAGTTCAGCTTCAACGCCCGGGTGGCGGCGAACCTCGACAGCCAGCTGGTCCTGGTCGTGTCGAGCGATGGACAGAGCCCCGACCAGGTGCGCACCGCGGCGGACGTCGCCGTCGAGGAGGCCCGCCACCACCACGCTTCCGTCGTCGCGGTCGTCGCTAACCGGGTCTCGCTCGACCAGCTCGAGGCCACCCGCCAGGCCCTGGAGGGGACCGCGGGCGGCGTCCCGGCATACACGATCCCCGTCGACCCGGTGCTCGCCTCCCCCACTGTTCGCGAGCTCGTCGCCGCCGTTGACGGCGAGCTGACCTTCGGCTCCGACGTCCTGCTCGA
Source organism: Actinomycetota bacterium (assembly GCA_030947565.1). Taxonomy (GTDB): domain Bacteria; phylum Actinomycetota; class Actinomycetes; order Actinomycetales; family Dermatophilaceae; genus Lapillicoccus. The sequence goes on along the minus strand of JALZBI010000433.1, from coordinate 754 downwards.
CCGGGAGTCCAGTGGCGTGCTCGTCGCGGCGATGACGATGCCCAACGTGCTCGAGCGGCTGTTCGAGGGGTGTGTCGTCGTCTGCCCGCCCGACCGCGCCGACGTGCTTCTGGGCCTGCTGCTGGCTCACCCGGCCAAGACGTTCCCGACGCCCTCGGGCGTCGTCCTCAACGGCGGTCTGGAGCTGCCTGCCCCCGTGGCCCGGCTCATCGAGGGCCTCGACGTGCAGGTGCCGCTCATCACCTGCCCCGGCGGCACCATGCGCACGGCGGCCGACCTGTACGCCGTGAACGCCCGGCTCGTGCGCTCGGCGAAACACAAGATCGCGATCGCGCTCGACCTGTTCGAGAAGCACGTCGACGGCGCCGGGCTGCTCGACCGGCTCGACGTCAGCGACACCGGCGTCGTCACGCCGCTGATGTTCGAGCACCAGCTGCTCGACCGGGCACGCGCCGCCGACCGGCACATCGTCCTGCCGGAGGGCGAGGAGCCGCGAATCCTGCGCGCCGCCGACCAGCTGCTCCGCCGGCAGGTCGTGCGGCTGACCCTGCTCGGTAGTCCCGCCGGCATCCTCGCCAAGGCCTCGCAGCTCGGCCTCGACGTCTCCGCGGCCACGCTCGTCGACCCGCACGACGAGCCGCTGCGGTCCCGGTTCGCCAAGCAGTACGCCGCGCTACGGGCGCACAAGGGCGTCACCGCCGAGCAGGCGTGGGATGTCGTCGTCGACCCCAGCTACTTCGGCACCCTGATGGTC
>JALZBI010000432.1 GCA_030947565.1 Actinomycetota bacterium | reverse complement strand
GCAGCAGCCGCGAGGTGTTGAGGCCCACGGTGTAGATGGTGCGAATGTCTCCGCCCATCCGCGGGTCGGACTTGAACGCCTCACCGCCGACGTAGCCGAGGATCGCCTGCACGTCGTCGAGCCCCTGGGCCAGGAGCTCGCGCTCGCGGTCGAGGGCTCCGTCGACCGCACCGAGGTCCTTGGCGAACTCCTGCACCTGCATGGCGACGTGGCCGATGGCGACGCCCTGGTCCTTGACGATCTTGCGGAAGAAGAAGTCGAGGCCCTGGATGGCGGTCGTGCCCTCATAGAGGGTGTCGATCTTCGCGTCGCGGACGTACTGCTCGATCGGGTAGTCCGTGAGGAAGCCTGACCCGCCGAGGGTCTGGAGCGACTCGGTCCCGAGGATCACCCACGCCCGCTCCGACCCGAGGGCCTTGACGACGGGCAGCAGCAGGTCGTTGACCCGGCTGGCCAGCTGGGCCGGCGAGCCGGTGTCGAGCGCCTCACGGCCGGTGGTCAGCTGCGCCGCGTCGACCGCGTCCTGCTGGGTCGCGGTGTAGAGCACGAGAGCGCGCAGGCCCTCGGCGTAGGCCTTCTGCAGCATGAGCGAGCGCCGCACGTCGGGATGGTGCGTGATGGTCACGCGCGGCGCGGTCTTGTCCGCCTGTTGGGTGAGGTCAGCGCCCTGGATCCGCTGCTTCGCGTAGTCGAGCGCATTGAGGTAACCGCTCGACAGCGTGGCGATCGCCTTCGTGCCCACCATCATCCGCGCGTGCTCGATGACCCGGAACATCTGGGCGATGCCATTGTGGACGTCGCCCAGGAGGGTGCCGACCGCTGGGACGCCGTCGCCGAACGTCACCTCACATGTCGTCGAGACCCTGAGGCCCATCTTGTGCTCGACGTTGGTGACGACAGCGCCGTTGCGCTCGCCCAGCTCGCCGGTCTCGAGGTCGGTCTGGAACTTGGGGACGATGAACAGTGACAGGCCTTTGGTGCCCGGGACGGCGCCCTCAGGGCGGGCGAGCACGAAGTGGACGATGTTGTCCGAGAGGTCGTGCTCGGCCGAAGAGATGAACCGCTTGACCCCGGTGATGTTCCACGTGCCGTCAGGGTTCGGGGTGGCCTTGGTGCGCCCGGCGCCCACGTCGGAGCCGGCGTCGGGCTCGGTCAGGACCATGGTGGCGCCCCACGCGTGGTCGACCATGAGCCGGGCGAGCTTCTTCTGGTCGTCGTTGCCGAGGATGTACAGCAGCTTGGCGAACGCAAAGCTCGAGGCATACATGCCGACGGCCGGGTTCGCTCCGAGGATGAGCTCGTTGATCGCCCACTTCAGCGACGGGGGGATGACCGTGCCGTCGAGCGCGGCGGGCACGTCGATGGCCCAGAACCCCGACTGCACGTAGGCCGCGTAGGACGCCTTGAACGACTCCGGCATCCGCACCTCGTGGGTCTGCGGGTCGTAGACGGGCGGGTTGCGGTCTGAGTCGACGAGGCTGTCGGCCAGCTCGTGCTCGGCCAGGCGGGCCACCTCGCGGATCATCTCCCGGGCGGTGTCGGCGTCGACCGCCTCGTAAGGGCCGTGGCCGATGAAGTCGCCGCGTCCGAACACCTCGAAGAGGTTGAACTCCAGGTCGCGGACGTTGCTCCGGTAGTGGCTCATCGTGGTCCTTCCTGCTCGGCGGCTGCGGGCGACCGGCTGGGGTTACCAGTCGGTAACCCCATCATGCTACTGGTGAGTAACGAGCGCAAGGCGGCCCGGTACGCTCGTCAGCAGACCGTCAGGAAACGTCCAGAGACGGTCGGGAGGATGAGCCATGCGATCTCGCCCCGGTCGCACCGTGCTCGTCGCCGTGCTCACGGTGCTCGTTCTCGTCCTCGGGTACGCCGGCTACCAATACCTCAGCCTCACCCGGGGCATCACGACGTCGGACGCGCTCGGCGGCGGCCGCGGCGGGGGCACCGCGACGACGGGCCCGACGCACGGCGACACGAACATCCTCATCATGGGGCTGGACAGCCGCGTCGACGAGAACGGCGATCCCCTTCCGCAGGACATCTACGACGCCTTACATGCCGGGGAGGCCACTGACGGCGGGCTCAACGCCAACGTCCTCATGCTGCTGCACGTCCCGGGGGACGGCAGCAAGGCGAGCGTCGTCTCGATCGCCCGGGACGACTACGTCGATCTGGTCGGCTGCCCGGACAAGCAGTGCAAGGGGAAGATCAAGCAGGCCTACGGACTCGGGTACGCCGCCGCCGAGAGCACCTTGGTGGCCGACTCCAGCCTCAGCAAGCCACAACGGGAGCAGAAGGCCCGCGACGCCGGCCGCAGCGCGCAGGTCAAGACCGTCGAGGCCTTCCTGGGGGTGACCGTCGACCACTTCGTCGAGGTCACCATGGTCGCGTTCTACCAGCTGGCCCAGGTCGTGCAGCCGATCACGGTGTGCGTCAAGGAGGCCACCAAGGACTCCTACTCGGGTGCCGACTTCGTGGCCGGGGAGCAGCAGATCGACGCGTCCCAGGCCGTCGCGTTCGTGCGCCAGCGCCGCGACCTCTACGAGCGGTACGACTTCACCGACCTCGACCGTGAGCGTCGTCAGCAGGCCTTCATCGCCTCACTCGCCTTCCAGCTCAAGCAGGCCGGCACCCTGGCCAACCCCGTCAAGCTCGCGCAGATCATCAACGT
>JALZBI010000431.1 GCA_030947565.1 Actinomycetota bacterium | reverse complement strand
CGAGCTCGAGGCGTACGCCGTCTGAGCTCGGCCCCGCTGGGGTCGGCCGACGGGCATTGCGTCCAGCCGCTCGCGCGGGAAGCCGGCCGCGACCACGGGGCGCGTAGTCGTTGCGGAGCAGGACAGTCCGGGTCGGCGGGGCTCGGCGGTGCCTCCTCGGCGTAGGGGTCGGAGTAGGCGTTGGCCTCCACCCCGGCGGCAGCCACCCCCGCCCGCTCGGAAGGGTCGACACCGTGCCGGTGACGACGAGGAACCCCACCCGGAGCAGCGCCGCGTCCACCTCGCGGGCCTGGGCGGCGGCTGCGAGGTCACCCTGGGGCTCGTCCACGGCCAGAGCGTCTGGATCGGGCGACGTGTCGCTCGGAGAGCGGGATGACGTCGACACAACCAGGCTCGACGGCGACGACCCGGTCGTCGTACTGGTGCTGGACGGCCTCGACGGAGGGTCGGTGACGGTCATGTCGTGGAGACTGGCACGCCATCGTTTCGTCGGAATGTCTTGGCGGACTCCGATTTACAGCACAGCTCAGAGCCGAGCGTCGAGCATGGTCACCGCCGACATGAGCGTGGCGCCGAGGATGGCTCGATCGGCCGTGACGAACGTGAGCTGCTCCGTCGCGGCCTGCGCCACGAGCAACCGGTCGAACGGGTCACCGTGAGGAAGTCCCTCCACGGAGCGCGCGCTCCAGGCGTGGTCGGGAGTCACCGGGAGCCAGGTCAGGTCCGCGTCGGCGACCTGCGTCAGCAGCTGCGAAGACGCATCGAGGCGGCCGCGCGCCACTTTGATGGCCACCTCCCAGACGCTGGCCGCGGAGACGTAGACCGTTCCGGCGTCTCTGATCTGCTCACGGGCGTGAGGACCCAGTGCAGATACGTCGTCCAGCAGCCAGATCAGGGCGTGCGTGTCGAGGAGCATCAGTGGCCCTCGAACATGCGAATGATCTCGGGATCGGGGTCGTCGAACGTCTCGTCGTCGTATGTCAGCGTGCCCTTGGCCGTACCGAAGACGATCTGCCGGGGGAGGTGGGGGACCAAGTCGGCCACGGGCTTGCCGGCCCGGGCTACGATGACGCGCTCGCCGGCCTCGACGAGCTTCAAGAGCTCGGAGAGCGTGGACTTCGCTTCATGCACGTTCACCATCTTGGTCACCCCGCCAGGGTACGTCAGGAGGTGGACTAAGTCGGGCTAAGGCGGCACAGTATGCGGGTGACCACCGCGGAGCACGCCCGCCTGGCCGAGTCCCCGGCCGACTCCGACCCATGGCGCTTGTGGGGTCCATACGTCGCCGGCCGCCAGTGGGGGACCGTGCGTGAGGACTACTCCCCGGACGGCGACGCGTGGGACGCGTTCCCGTTCGACCACGCCCATCGGCGGGCATACCGGTGGGGGGAGGACGGCATTGCGGGGCTCTGCGACCGCTACGGGTTCCTCAACCTGGCCGTCGCGCTGTGGAACGGGCACGACGACCGGCTCAAGGAGCGGTTCTTCGGCCTGGGCAACCCCGAGGGCAACCACGGTGAGGACGTCAAGGAGTACTGGTGGCACCTCGACGCCACTCCCACGCACTCGTTCGCCCAGCTCGTCTACCGCTACCCGCAGGCGGCCTACCCCTATGACGACCTGCGCCGGAACGGCTCACTGGCCGCCCGCCCTCGCACGGAGGGGGAGTACGAGCTGTCCGACACCGGGGTGCTCGACGACGACCGGTTCTTCGACGTGGTCGTCTCCCACGCCAAGGCGACGCCGACCGATGTCGTCGTCACGATCACCGCCACCAACCACGGACCGGATCCGGCGCCGCTGCACCTCGTGCCGCAGCTGTGGTTCCGCAACACCTGGGCCTGGGGCCGCGACCCGCGGATGCCCTCGATCCACGCCATGCACTGGCCGACCGTCGATGACCACGCCGTGGTCGCCGTCCAGGCCGACCATGAGCAGCTCGGCCGCTACGTGCTGTTCGCCGAGGGTGAGCCCGAGCTGCTGCTCTGCGACAACGAGTCCGACAGCGAGAGCCTCTGGGGTGTGCCCAACCGCACCCTGCACCCGAAGGACGCCGTCGACCGCGCCATCGTGCACGGCGACGCGTCGGCGCTCGCCACTGACGGTCTCGGCACCAAGGCGGCGTTCCACTACGCCTTCGACGCCGTCCCTCCCGGCGGGAGCGTCACGGTGCGACTACGCCTCACGACACCGCCGACCGCCGACCGTCCGTTCGCGACCGCCGCCTCGGTGCTCGCCGACCGTAAGGCGGACGCCGACGCGTTCTACGACGTGGTCGTCCCGGCGAGCGTCGGCGAGCCGGACCGGCATACCGCCCGGCGCGCCTTCGCTGGCCTGCTGTGGACCAAGCAGGTCTACCGCTACGACGTCGAGGACTGGCTGGCGGGCGACCCGGCGTCACCCCCGCCGCCCGCGTCGAGGCTCGCCCCCGAGCCGACCGGCCGCAACACCGCCTGGCGACACCTCTCGCTGGCCGATGTGATCTCCATGCCCGACGAGTGGGAGTACCCGTGGTTCGCCACGTGGGACCTCGCCTTCCACGCGGTCACGCTCTCCCACATCGACCCGGCGTTCGCGAAATCGCAGCTGCTCCTGTTCTGCCGAGAGTGGGCGCAGCACCCCAACGGCCAGCTACCCGCCTATGAGTGGGCCTTCTCCGACGTCAACCCAC
>JALZBI010000430.1 GCA_030947565.1 Actinomycetota bacterium | reverse complement strand
GCGGGAGCGGTCACGCTGGCGGACGGGACCCTCGTCGAGCGGGGGCCGTGGGCCGACATGCCCGTCCCCGGCCCGGACGGGAAGGCCGAGAACCCGCGGCTGGCGCAACCGGCCGCCTACGAGTGGCCCTTCGACCCGATGGCCGGGCGCCGCGCCGCCCTCGAGACGGCGGTCGCCCGCGTACGAGCCGCCCAGGGCCGTTCCCGTCCGTCGGATCCCAGCCCCGAGTCGGGGCTCGAGACGGGGCTCGAGACGGGGCTTCTAGCTGGGCTCGAGACGGGGCTCGAAACTGGGCTTGACCCGGGGGTCGACCCCGGGCTCGACTCGGGGCTCGACAGCGAGCTCGACCTGGAGACCGACGAGGAGCTGCGGCTGCTGCTCGCCGAACGGGACGCCTCCCGGACCCGTCGTGAGGTCGTCGTCGACGTGCCCCGGCACCTGTCGGCCTCCGCCGTGGTCCAGCTGGCCACCGACAGCGAACTGTTCGCCGTGGCGCTGCGCCGCCCCATGCCTACCGAACCTGCCCTCGCCGCGCGACGGGGCACCGCCTTCCACGCCTGGGTGGAGCAGCACTACCACCGGGCGGCGATCGTCGACATCCTCGACCTGCCGGGCAGCGCCGACGAGACCGCGCCCGACTCCGTGAGCGGCGCCGACCTGGCCCGGATGAAGGAGCTCTTCCTGGCCAGTGAGTGGGCGACGCGCACCCCGGAGGCCGTCGAGATCGCGGTCGAGACCGTGCTCGACGGGTTCGCCATCCGCGGGCGGATCGACGCGGTGTTCCCCCGCGACGACGGAGGGTTCACCATCGTCGACTGGAAGACCGGCCCGGTGCCGTCGGGGGCCGCCGGCCGCCACCGCACGCTGCAGCTGGCGGCCTACACATTGGCGTATGCCCGGCTGCGCGGCCTGCCCGCCCGGGCGGTCGACGGGGCGTTCTACTACGCCCCCACCGGTGAGACCGTCCGCCCGCGCATTCCGGGCGAGCGGGCGCTCCGGGCCCTTCTCGAGACCGTGCCCGCCGAGGCCGGCCCGTGACGGCGCCCCCGCGCACCCACCCGGTCGGGCTCTCGGCCGTGGAAGCGCGCGTACTCGAGGCGCTCGACGAACGCGCCCTTGTCGCGACCCTCGTGCGGCTGCTGCATGTTCCCAGCGTCACCGGCAGCCCTGAGGAGTCCGAGTTGCAGCACGACCTCGCCCGGCTTCTCGGCGCCGAGGGACTCGACGTCGACGCGTGGTCAGTCGACCTCGTGGCCACCCGGGCAGACCCCGACTTCCCCGGGCTGGAGGCCGAGCGGACCGAGGCGCAGGGTCTTGTCGGCGTACTCCCCGGTGGCTCGGGTGACGCCCTCCCGGCGCTCGTCCTCCAGGGCCACGTCGACGTCGTGCCCGTGGGCGACCGGGCGGCGTGGGCGCACGACCCCTACGAGGCGCACCTCGACGGCCCCGTCCTGCACGGACGGGGCGCCTGCGACATGAAGGCCGGGGTCGCCGCCAACCTCGCTGTCGTGCAGGCGATCCGGCGTAGTGCGGTGGTCCTCGACCGACCGCTCGCCCTGCACAGCGTGGTGAGCGAGGAAGACGGTGGCCTCGGGGCGTTCGCCACGCTCCGGCGGGGTCACTCCGGGGAGGTCGCGGTCATCAGCGAGCCGACGTCCGGGCAGCTCGTCATCGCGACGGCCGGCGCCCTGACGTTCAAGATATCGGTGCCCGGGTTGGCCGCTCACGGCAGCAGCCGGCTGTCGGGCCACTCGGCGGTGGACGCCTACCTGCCGGTCCACATGGCGCTCGCCGCCCTCGAACGCCGTCGCAACGTCGACGGGTCCCGGGACCCTCGGTTCGGCGACAACCCGCTGCCCTACCCCCTGTCCGTCGGCATCCTTCGCGCCGGCGACTGGGCCAGCACCGTCCCGGAGCGACTGGTGGCCCAAGGCCGGCTCGGGGTGCGGCTGGGCGAGGAGGTGGGCCACGCCCGGGCTGAGCTCGAGGAGGCCGTGGCCACGGCCGCCACGGCGGACCCGTGGCTGCGGGACCACCCGCCCGTGGTCACCTGGCCGGGTGGCCAGTTCGCCAGCGGCGAGCTGGCGGCCGGCCACCCGCTGGTCGACGAGATCCAGCGCGCCTGCCTCGACACGGGCGGACGGTCCCCCGCACCGGCCGCGGCGCCCTATGGGAGTGACCTGAGGCTGTATGCCGGTATGGGCGGCATCCCGACCCTGCACTTCGGGCCGGGCGACGTGCGCGACGCACACTCACCGCACGAGCGGGTCGACCTCGACGAGGTCCTCGCCGTGGCCCGCGCGCTGACGGTGCTCGCGGTGCGCCGGTGCGGAGCTCATCTCTGAGCGCCGCCGAGGGTCGGGAGGGAACACCGTCCGTGCTGTCGATGGCTGACCCGCTGGGGTGACCGGTCTGCATCCCGTGGTCGATCGTCGCCCCAGGGGGTCCGCGATGGACCACGATCTCGGACCAGCCGCAGCGCTGGCCGGGGCTGGCCGGGGCTGGCCGGCGACTAAGGCCGGGTGGCGCGGCGGTGGTGGCGGCGGGGACCCGGCGGCGCCGCCGACGAGGTTGCCGGCAGGTCCGCGGCGTCTGGGTCGACCGTCGAGTCCGCGTCGGGGTGCGGGGCGGCGTGGGCGCCAGTGTGGGAGTACGCGTCGGGGTGCGGGGTGGCG
>JALZBI010000429.1 GCA_030947565.1 Actinomycetota bacterium | reverse complement strand
GAATCAGCATTCGGCGGCGCGCGCGCCCGTAGCTCAACGGATAGAGCATCTGACTACGGATCAGAAGGTTGGGAGTTCGAATCTCTTCGGGCGCACTCTGTGTTGAGACAGGCGGTGGACGCCCCTGGCCGGTGGGAACGCCGGCCGGGGGCGTTCCTCGTTCCGATCACCGGTAGGCGATGCCGACACTGGAGATCGTCTGGGTCCGCCCCGGCGGGCACCCGAAGTATGGAATTGTCCGGAGTGTGAGCGTCGACGGGAAGCACCGCCCCGAGCGCATCGGCGTCGGCGCGATCCTCACGACGGCCTCCTTCCTCTGCGTCGCTCTCGTCAGCGCGCTGGGCAAGGTCGCCGGGGAGACGACCTCCACGGGCTTCGTCGTCCTGATGCAGAACCTCGTGCCTCTCCTGGCCATCACGCCGGTCGTCGTCCGGGGAGGACGCGCGGCGGTGCAGACGCGCAGGATCGGGCTGCACATCGTGCGGGCGGCCACCGGGACCGCGTGTTGGTATGCGCTCTTCGTCGCGGTGCGCACCATCCCTCTGACCACGGCGAACCTCCTGACCTTCAGCGCCCCCTTGTGGATGCCGGTGCTGGCGTGGGTCGTCTTCCGGCAGCGGACCTCCCGCTACGTGTGGATCGGCGCCGCCATCGGGTTCCTCGGGGTCGTCCTCGTGCTCCAGCCGGCGGGTCACCAGTTCGAGGTCGGTGAGCTGCTGGCCCTGGGCGGCGCGTTCATGTTGGCGGTCGCCCTGATCGCGGTCCGGATGCTCGGAGCGACCGAGCCGGCGATCCGGATGCTCTTCTACTACTTCGCGTTGTCGAGCGTCATGGTCCTGCCTCTGGCCGTGCTCGACTGGCGACCGCCCACTTCGCCCCAGACCTGGCTCGTCCTGCTGGCCGTCGGCGTGGCGCAGTTCCTGTCGCAGATCTTCATCGTCTTCGGCTACCGGTACGCGTCCGCAGTTCGGCTCAGCCCGATCGTCTACTCCGTCATCGTCTTCGCGGCGGTCATCGACTGGGTGTTCTGGGGTCATGTCCCGACGGTGGCGGTCGTCGTCGGCATGGCGCTCGTCATCGGCGGAGGTCTCGTGGCGGTCCTTATGCGGCCTCGTGCGGTGCGGTCCGTCCCCTTGGCGGCTGGAGGCCCACACCTCGAGGACGGCGCTGACTAGCGGCAGGTGTTCGTGGCCGGTCGGCCGGCGAAGCGGTCCTGGGTCCACGTCTCGAGGTCGCCGGCCAGGGGCGACTCCGGCTTCATGACGCCCATGTGCGAGGCCCCGGGATAGCTGGTGAACTGCAGTGGGCGCCCCGCGGAGCAGAGCCCCGCCACGTAGGCGGCCTGGGTCGCCGGGTTCACCACCTCGTCCGCCGCCCCTTGGCCGATGAACAGGGGGGCCGGCCACGGCCCGAGGGGCACGTTCTGTCGGAGCCGCTGCCCGAACGCCCCCTGGGTGGGGTCCACCTTGACGATCGGGTCCAGCGCCAGGGCGGCCCCCGTCAGAATGGTCACCAGCGTCCCGGGGTCCGTCGTGCAGCGGGCGGCTGCCTCGCTGACGAAGGTGCGCGCCGACGGCACCACGATGTCGCCCAGCACGATGTCCGGGTAGGTCCGGGCGTAGGCCGTCACGACGAACGACACGCCCAGGGTGGCGCCCAGAGCACCGGGGTTCTCCGCAACGCCGGCCGCCAGGGCGAGGGGGTCGCTGGCAGGGGAGATCGCGGCGACGCCCTTGATCTGCAGCTCCGGCGCGTACTGGGGGGCGATCTGACCAGACCACAACGCGGCGTGGCCGCCCTGCGAATGCCCCCAGATGACGGACTGATCCGAGAGGCGGGGGCCGTTGACCTGGTGGGCGGCGCGGATCGAGTCGAGCACCGAACGGGCTTCTCCCTGCCCGATGAGGTACGGGTACGCCCCCTGCGTCCCCTCACCCGTGTAGTCGGTCGCCACGACGCCCCATCCGTTGCGTGTCAGTGACCCCATGGCCGCCACGTTGTTCAGGGGGATCGCGTCCGGACCCAGACTGGGGGCGCAGGCCCGTGCGACGCCGTTCGTCCCGTGGGCCCAGGCCACCAGGGGCACGCTCCCCGTCGCCGCGGTGGGAACGGCGAGCACGGCACTCGCCAGAGCCGGGACGCCGTCGTCGGCCGTCGTCGTGTACAGAAGCCGGTATGCTGTCATCCCGTCGGGGAGGTGGCCCGCATACGGTTCGGTGCGCAGGAGCTGCCCCGGGCTGCCGGGGACCGTCGCCGGCGCGTCGTAGAACGCGTCCACGACCGGGACCCCCTGCCGGAACACCTGCCCGGCCACCAGCGTCCCGGCGGCCGCGACCACGAGAAGCACGCCCGCGACCCAGCGGGCCGCGGCCGGCAGCCGGCGCCGACGGCTGTCGCCAGCACGGAGGGTCGCCCGGCCGGCCAACCCCCTCCAGACGAGGGACACCCCGAAGCCCACGCTGCGCATCCCGAACAGGATGGCCACGACGAGCAACGTCGCGTCGGGCCACAGCAGCGCCGCCAAGCCGAACACCAGCTCGGCCAGGCCGAACAGCCCGTCGAGCATGCGTTCAGAGGTGGTGCCACGCCGCAGATCCAAGAGCCGGACGGCTCCGCTGCCGACGAGGAGCGCGGCGACGAACGGACCCAGGAGCGACACGCTCCGACCGATGAACAGCAGCACGGCG
>JALZBI010000099.1 GCA_030947565.1 Actinomycetota bacterium | reverse complement strand
GGCTAGCCCTGAGGCGGCCGGCTAGGGCAGGACGAGCCGGCCCAGCGCCAGCTGGGCGAGCGGCGCGTAGGCCAGGACGACCGGCGCGGGGCCGGTCACCTCCAGCGTCGTGTCGCTGCCGCCGTCGGGTCCTTCCCGCACCTCGTGGACCAGGTCGAGGGTGACCACAGCCGCACGCACCCGCCAGGACCAACGGCGCCGGGTCTCGTCGACCGACAGCACCTCGAACGGCACTCGGACACCGAGCGGCCCGTGCACGACCCCGGTCATCCCCGGGGTCAGCCGGGACGACGTGGCGTCGACCCGGCTGATCTGCGGTGACCAGGACGGCCAGGCGGCGAGGACGGCATACCGTTCCCACACCTGGTCGGGTGGGAGAGGGCCACTGGTGCCGACAGCCCGTCGCACGACGAGCGGCCTCAGCCCTGCCGCTTCTCCTCGCGGGTCATCCGGTGCCGGCCCCGCTTGTGGCTCTCGGGTGACCCGTCGGCCCCGCCTGCCCGGCCGACACCGGCGCCGACCGGCTCGTCGACGGCCGCGGTGGGCGGCGCCGTCGGCGCAGCACCAGAGGCGCCCGACGCGTCCTGTGCGCCCCGCTCGCTGTAGGCCGAGCCGCTCCGCAGCTCCACGTGGGGGAGGAACCACGACACGGCGAACGCCGCGATGAGGATGAACGTGGCGACGAAGAACACCGACTGCATCGAGCTGGAGAAGCCTTCGAGGTAGGGGTGCGCCAGCCGCGGGTCGATCTTCTGGACGAACGAGGAGTCGCTCAGGGCGCTGCTGAAGGACGCGCCGCCGTCGGTGGAGGCGCTCTTGATGCTCGAGATGAACTGAGCGTTCGCCGCGGGATCCCCCTGGGGGTTCTGCAGGGCCGCCAGGAAGTCCGGTGACTGTCGAGCCGCGGCGTAGGACGTCGGGATGTTCTCGGCCGCCTTGGAGAACAGGACGGAGAGGAAGACGGCCGTACCGAGGGTGCCACCGATCTGGCGCGTGAAGGTCGCCGACGAGGTGGCCACACCGATGTCACGCGGGCTCACAGCGTTCTGGACGGCCAGCGTGAGGGGCTGGAAGTTGAACCCCAGGCCGACCCCGAAGAACACCATGATGATCATGGTCTTCCACGTGTCGGTGTCGGCGCCGACATAGTGGAACGCCCACATTGCCGACGCGAGGAGGAAGGTGCCGATGATGGGGTAGTGGCGGTAGCGGCCCGTGCGCGAGATCAGCTGACCCGACAGGATGGAGCCGAACATGATGCCGAGCGTCAGGGGGAGCAGCAGCAGGCCGGCCTGGGTCGGGGTGGCGCCCTTGACGATCTGCAGGTAGAGCGGGAGGGCAGCGAGCCCACCGAACATGCCCATGCCGATGAACACGGAGGCGATCGAGGCCACCCCGACGGTGCGGATCTGGAAGATCCGCAGCGGCATTAGAGCCTCTTCGCCCATGGCCCGCTCGATGACGAAGAACGCCGCCAGCCCGAGGATGCCGACGCCGAAGCACAGCAACGAACCACCAGAGCCCCAGCCCCAGTCACGGCCCTGCTCGGCGACGATGAGGAGCGGCACGAGACCGACGGTCAGGGCGACCGCACCCCACCAGTCGATGCGGTGGTCGCGACGGGTGTGCTGCAGGTGCAGCGTCGCCGACACGACGAACAGCGCCGCGATGGCGATCGGCACGTTGACGAGAAAGACCCAGCGCCAGCCGGTGATGCCAAGGATGGTGCTCTGACCGGCGAAGAAACCGCCGATGACCGGTCCGAGCACGCTCGAGGTGCCGAAGACGGCCAGGAAGTAGCCCTGGTACTTGGCCCGCTCCCGGGGCGGCACGATGTCGCCGATGATGGCCAGGGCGAGGGCGAAGAGACCGCCGGCGCCGAGGCCCTGCACGGCGCGGTATGCGGCCAGGGTGCCGATCGAGGTGGCGAACGAGCACATCGCCGAGCCGATGGTGAAGATCGTGATGGCCAGGATGAAGAACTGTTTGCGGCCGTAGATGTCGGACAGCTTGCCGTAGAGCGGCGTGACGATCGTCGAGGTGATGAGGTAGGCCGTCGTCACCCAGGCCTGGGCCGACAGCCCGTTGAGGTCGTCGGCGATGGTGCGGATGGACGACGCGACGATGGTCTGGTCGAGGGCGGCAAGGAACATGCCCATCATCAGCCCGCCCAGGATCGTCAGGATCTGACGGTGGGTCAGGACGGGTCCGCCGCCGGGGGCGGTGGCGGCGGGCGCGGATGGTGCGGCCGCAGTGGTGTCGGGGGCGAGGTCAGCGCTCACGGGCGAGCTCCTGGTTGGTCGGGCGGAGGTTGTGAAGGAAGTGCTCGTCTTCATCCGGACGAGATGCGGTTGGCGCGGCCGGGGTCGTGGGCCGGTCCAAGGGTGCGGTCGGGGCGTCGAGCTGTGCCTTGAAGCTCTCGACGTCGTTGCCGAACCTGGTCAGCAGGTGTTCGAAGGCCCGAGCGTCCTCGTCGGACCAGGAGGACAGCAGCTGCTCGAACCAGAGACCCCGTCGTCGGACCAAGGTATCGATCACCACTCGACCGGACGGGCTGAGCGAGAGCAGCTGGGCCCGACCGTCGTCGGGGTCGCCGATCTTCTCGAGCAGGCCGTGCTGGACCAGGTGGGTGACCTGACGGCTCACCGTTGAGACGTCCGAATGGATACTGTCGGCCACCGCCGACACCCGCCGCGGCTCGGCTGAGACACAGAACAGCAACGGGTAGTGAGACGGGTCGAGGGCCGGGTGCTCACGCGGAGCCCGGTGCTTCATCGCACTCATGATCTTCATGACCCGGACCAAGGTGTTGGAGATCGCCTGCGCCGTGTCCGGCTGCACCGGGATCGGTGGTGTGTCCGGCATACCTGGCTCTTCCCTGGGTCAGACCCAGGCGATGCTCCGGGCGATAGTTGCGTGAACCACGCAACTATTACACGGGAAGGCCGTCGGCGCCAACCCGACGCCGGCTGAGGGGATGTGAGCGGCTCTGACCGGTGGTCAGTGCGTGACGACGAGCTGTTCGAGCACGTCGAGGGCGACCCCGCGGTCGCCGGTCACGGTGAAGACCAGGTCGTCGACCGTGCGCCGCCCGGCCGCCCGGCGGGTGAGGGCGTCGGTCGACAGGACGATCGAGGTCGTCTCGGTCGGCGCGCTGGCGGTGTCCTCGCCGTGCGACCCCCCGGTGAACAGCTCCTCGCCCCACATCTTGCGGTCGGCGTCGAGCACGACGCGGGCGCCGGCCCGGGCGGCGACCGGACCGGTCACGTCGAGGATGACGGCGTGCCCGACCGGCACCTTGGCGTCGTGGGCGACGATGCGCGGCAGGGCGCGGATCACCGCGAAGACGAAGATCGCGGCAGCGGGGGTGTCGAGGTCGCCAGGACGCCCGGTGGCCGTGCGGATGTCCTGCTCGTGCACCCAGATGTCGCTGGCCCGCATGGCGAGCATCTGGGCGGCCGTGGTGCGGCCGAAGGGACCGCGCACCTGGGTGTCCTCGGTGAGGTCGGGATCGCGGAGCATGGCCAGGCGGCTCTCGAGCACATCCTCGAGCTCACCGACGATGTCGGCACCCTCGCGACCCCGTCGCTCCTGCACGAACCGCTCGATGAACTCCCCCTGCTCGTTCTTGACGTGAGGTACCTCGCCCAGGTCGAGCTCCGGCGGCCTGGCCCCGTCGAGCCAGCCCTCGATACCCGCGATGTGGCTGAACTGGTCCTTGACGCTCCATCCGGGGCACTCGGTCTCTCGTTCGAAATCGCGAGCGGACATGGTCTGACCGAGGTCCATGACCGCCCGGGCGGTCTGCTCGTACGCACCCACCAGCCCAGCGAGGTCAGTCGGGGGCGCCGGGTGCTGAGGCATGCCGTCACTGTATCTACGCTGGTGCCGTGGACACCTCCCGAGCACCGGGGAGCACTGCGCCGCCCGTCCCGACACCTGCTCCGGCCCGCGGCCCCGTGCTCGTAGCCCTGAGCGTCAGCCTGGCGGCCTGCGTGGCCGCGGTCACCGTCGGCGGCGCGGCGGTCCCCGTGGTCCAGGGCCTGTCCGACGTGGGGGCGCCCGTCCGGTGGGGCCTGCCGCTGGTGCGCGTGCTGCAGGACGGGAGTGCGGCCCTGACCATCGGGTTGCTGCTCGTGGGAGCCTTGTTGCTGCCCGGTCGAGGCCGCCCCTCGACCATGCTCACGGCGGCTCGGTATGCCGTGGGCAGCGGGGTCGTGTGGGTGGTGGCGACGGTCGTGGGTGTCGTGCTCGGGTTCGCCGACGCGGCCGGCACCCCCCTCGACGACCCCCAGCTGTGGCCGCAGCTGACGACGTTCGTCTGGTCCTTGGAAACCTTGCGAGTCGCCATCATCAGCGCGGTCATCGCGGCCGCGGCGACGACCGTCGCGGCGCTCTCGTTAGGCCGGCGCGGCCTGGCGACGGCGACGGTCCTTGCTATCGGGGCCGTGCTGCCCCTCGCGCTGGCCGGCCACGCGGCAGGCACCGCCGACCACGAGACGTCGGTCAACGCCCTGGCCGTGCATCTGGTGGCCGTCTCACTGTGGGTCGGGGGTTTGTTGGCGCTCGTCGTACTTCGGCCCGCCCTGGGCGACCGGCTCCCTGTCGTCCTGACCCGCTACTCGACCCTGGCCCTCTGGTGCTACGTCGGCGTTGGGGTCTCCGGTGTCGTCAGCGCTCTGGTCCGGCTGGGCGGCGTCGGCCAGCTCTCGCGTCTCACCACGGCATACGGGTCGCTAGTGCTGGTCAAGACGGCCTGCCTCGTCGCGCTGGGGTTCATGGGATGGCAGCAGCGACGCGTCGTCGTCAGTCGCCTCAAGACCGAACAGGCCCGTAGCGCAGGCCTGTTCGCCCGCTTCGCCGGTGTCGAGCTGCTCGTCATGGGCGTCGCCGTCGGCTTCGCCACCGCGCTCGCGCGGACCGCCCCCCCGAGCGGCACCGCGCCACTGCCGACCCCGGCCGAGCAGCTCACGGGCTACGCCGAGCCGAGCGCTCCGGGTCCCACCACCTGGATCACCCTGTGGCGGTTCGACTGGCTCTGGGGAGTCGTCGCCATCCTCGCGGTCGGCGTCTACCTCGCGTGGGTCGTCCGGCTCCGCCGTCGCGGCGACCGTTGGAGCCCGTGGCGCGCCGTCGGCTGGGTGGCCGGCTGGGTCGTGCTCCTGTGGGCGACCAACGGTGCCCCCGGCGTCCTCGGCCGGGTCTCCTTCTCGTGGCACATGGTCGAGCACATGACCATCGCCATGTATGCGCCGACGCTCCTCGTGCTGGCGGCACCGATCAGCCTGGCGCTGCGCGCCCTGCCCGCCCGCACCGACGGGAGCATCGGTCTCCGCGAGATCCTGCTGAGCCTGGCCCACTCACGGGTGTTGCAGGCCCTCGGCAACCCGGTCGTCGCCGCGGTGCTGTTCTTCGCGAGCCTAGCCGTCTTCTACTACTCGCCGCTGTTCGAGCTGGCCCTCACCACGCACACCGGGCACATCCTCATGGTGACGCACTTCCTCATGACCGGTTACCTCTTCGCGTGGGTCCTCGTGGGCCGCGACCCGGGGCCACCCAAGTGGGCACCGTCACTGCGCCTGCTCATCCTGCTCATCACCGTCTCCTTTCACGCCTTCTTCGGGGTCAACCTCATGACGGGCACGACGTTGTTGGCTCCCGGCTTCTTCGACCAGGTCGGCGTCTCCTGGATCCCCGACCCGGTCGCCGACCAGCAG
The DNA here is from genome assembly GCA_030947565.1 of Actinomycetota bacterium. GTDB lineage: Bacteria > Actinomycetota > Actinomycetes > Actinomycetales > Dermatophilaceae > Lapillicoccus. The sequence goes on along the minus strand of JALZBI010000099.1, from coordinate 1,785 downwards.
GCCGGCGGCAGCATCGCCTGGGCGCTCGGCGAGTTCCCCGTGGTCATCCTGGCGATGTTCGTCGTCCGCGACTGGGTGCGCACCGACGCGATCGAGAGCCGGCGCAAGGACCGGCAGGCCGACCGCGACGGCGAGGCCGAGCTGACGGCCTACAACGAGCGGCTCCAGACGATCGCCCGACAACGGCCGGGCCAGCGCCAGGACACCTAGGCTGGGCGGCATGAAGGTGGCGCTCGTCCAGCTGGCCTACGGAGACGACGAGACGGTCGCGGAGCGGGTCGATCGGGTCGCGGCTCTCGTCCGCGACCAGCGTGGCCACGACCTCGTCGTGCTCCCGGAGCTGTGGTCTGCAGGCGGGTTCGCCTACGAGACATGGGAGTCTCGGGCCGACACGCCTCAGGGGGCCGTCGCGGCGGCGATGGCCGGCGCGGCCCGCGACGCGGGTGTCACGCTGCACGCAGGGTCGATCGTCGAGACCAGCTCCGACGGCTCGGTCGGACCCGAGGGCAAGGACCTCTGGAACACCTCGCTCGTCTTCGGCTCCGACGGCGCCCTGGTCGCCTCCTACCGCAAGATCCACCGGTTCGGATTCGGCGTCGGCGAGCCGCGGCTCATGGAGGCCGGTGAGCTCGTCGTCACCACGGAGCTTCCGGACGGGGAAGGCGGCACCGTCACCGCGGGGCTGTCGACCTGCTACGACCTGCGTTTCCCGGAGCTCTACCGGGCCCAGCTCGACGCCGGCGCCAAGGTCTTCGTCATCCCCGCCGCCTGGCCGCGCCGCCGGGCCGCGCACTGGACCCTTCTCGCCCACGCCCGGGCGATCGAGAACCAGTGTGTCGTCATCGCCGTCAACACGGCAGGGACACACTCAGGGCACGAGATGGGCGGGCACTCCCAGGTCGTCATGCCCACCGGTGACGCTCTCGCCGTCGCCGGGCTGGACGAGGAGGTGCTCAGCGTGGAGGTCGACCTCAGCGAGGTCGACCAATGGCGAGCCACGTTCCCCGTGCTGGCCGACCGGCGGCTGCCCGACCGGGCGCACTGATGCGCAGTGACTTCCGCTCGGTCCGCGTCCGCGCTCCCGAGCTGGTCGGTCGACGCTGGCTCAACACCGGTGGGCACGACCTGACCCTGGCCGAGCTTCGCGGCCGGGTCGTCCTGCTCGACTTCTGGACGTTCTGCTGCGTCAACTGCCTGCACGTCATCGACGAGCTGCGACCGCTCGAGGCACAGTTCCCCGACGACCTCGTGGTGGTCGGCGTGCACTCGCCGAAGTTCGAGCACGAGGGGGAGCCCGGGGCGGTCGGGGCGGCCGTGGAGAGGTACGCCGTTCACCACCCCGTCCTCGACGACCCGGACCTCGTCACCTGGCAGGCCTACACCGCCCGCGCGTGGCCGACGCTCGTCGTCATCGACCCCGAGGGCTACGTCGCCGCCTCCATGTCGGGTGAGGGCCACGGACCCGGGCTCGCGACGCTCGTGCGCGACCTCGTCGCGGAGCACCGCGCGAAAGGCACCTTGCGTCAGGGGGACTCGGCCTACGTCCCGCCTCCGCCGCCCGACTCGGCTCTGCGCTTCCCCGGCAAGGTGGCGGCGCTGGCCGACGGCTCGTTCGTCGTCTCCGACACGGCCCACCACGAGGTCGTGCACCTGGAGCCGGACCTCGTCACCGAACGCGGTCGGTGGGGTGGCGCCGGGGTCTTCGACGAGCCCCAGGGGCTCTTGCTGCTGCCGGTCGACGAGGCGGAGCGGGTGGGGTACGACCTGCTTGTCGCCGACTCGGTG
>JALZBI010000428.1 GCA_030947565.1 Actinomycetota bacterium | reverse complement strand
GCTCGCGCAGGCGGTGTAGACGAAGAGGACGGGCTCGTCCGGCGAGAGGGGCGACCAGCCGAGGACGGCGCCCATCGTCGTGTCGCGCGGGGGGCCGGGAGTGACGTCGACGTAGGTCGCCAACGCGTCCAGCCCGACCACCAACCGGTCCACCCAGACCCATGACGGCGTCGTCCGCAACACACGTCGAGCTCAGGCCGCCACCCCGCACCGTGACCCGGGCGCCGGTTGCGTTCGCCGCCGCCATGACGGCCGCGACGTCCTCGACCGACTGCGGGGCAACGACGCATACAGGATGTCGGCGCGAGGCGTCGGGGAAGAAGACCCGGGCCAGGGTGTCCTCGTAGCCGGGCGTGCCCGGCAGGAACACCTGCGCCCCGAGTGCGGACTGCAGCTGCCTGGCGGCGGCGGACGCTGAGAGCTGCTCAAGCGTGGTCTCACTCATCGCTGCACCCGTGTTCTCGACGCCGCCGGCCCGGTGGTTCGCTGTCCGGCTCAACGTAGGGCTCCCTCCGGGCCGCCGCCGGTGAATCGGACACCTCCGCCGCGACCCTGACGGTCAGGGGCGGCGGATGCCAATCGCGCCCTTCGCGGTGGACGGGTCGACGACCGTGCCGCCCTGGACGATGACGGCGTCGCCCCGGTCGACGAGGCGGCGGGCGGCCCGCCGCACCGGCTCCAGCAGCGATTCCCACCCGTGAGCCTCCCCCGGCGCCGCCGCGGCAGCCGCGCGCGCGACCTCCGACGCGCATACCGTCGCCCCAGCCGCCCGATCGGAAAGCATGGCCAGGATGCGTTCCTCGAGGTCGTGGTCTGCAGCGGTCACCCCACGTCGACGGCAGGCCGCGCTGCAGTAGTGCACCTGCCCCCAGTCGCCCCGCCACTTGGCCCGCCACTCGATCCGGCGTCCGCAGGACACACAGGTCTTGTCCGCGGGGACCGAGCTCTTCGCCGGACGTCGATGGGCCACCGCACCAGTGTGCGGGTACGTTGCCCCGCATGGACATCCGCGACTACACGCCCACCCGCGAGCAGTATGCGTACACGTTCGGCGGTGTCGCCCCCGCCTTCCGCGTCAAGCCGGGTGACGCCCTGCGGCTCTGGTCGGACGACGCCTTCGGTGGCACTCTGCAGCACGTCGACGACCTCTCGACCGAACAGGTCGACATGCGGTTCGTCAACCCGCAGACCGGGCCGTTCTACGTCGAGGGCGCCGAGCCCGGTGACACCCTCGTGCTCCACCTGGCCCGCCTGGAGCCCGCCAGGGACTGGGGCGTCTCCGCGGCAATCCCCTTCTTCGGCGGCCTCACGAGCACCGACCGCACGGTCACGCTGCAGCCCGCCCTGCCGGACACGACATGGGTCTACCAGCTCGACCGGGAGCGCGGCACCGTGGGGTTCGCCGCACGGCATACCGACTTCGTCGTCGAGCTGCCCCTCGCCCCCATGCTGGGCACGGTCGGGGTGGCCCCGGCCGGCGGCGAGGTGCGCTCGTCGCTCGTGCCCGAACGGTTCGGCGGCAACATGGACACCCCGCAGATGTGCGCCGGCACCACGGTGTTCCTCGGCGTCAACGTCGATGGGGCGCTGTTCTCCATCGGCGACGGCCACTACCGCCAGGGCGAGGGTGAGGCCTGCGGCACGGCGGTCGAGGGGGCGATGACGACCACGCTGGTCGTCGACCTGGTCAAGGGGCACGCCCCCGCCTGGCCACGGCTGGAGGACGACACGCACTGGATGACCGTCGGGTCGAGTCGCCCGATGGAGGACTCGTGGCGGATCGCGAACGCCGAGCTGGTGGGCTGGCTCGGTGAGCTCTACGGGCTGCACCCGCTCGACGCGTACCAGCTGCTGTCCCAGATCTCGGAAGCGCCGATCGCCAATGTCGTCGACGCGAACTACAGCGTTGTGGCCAAGGCGGCGAAAGCCCTTCTGCCGCAGGCGGATGCGTTCGGCGGAATCCATGAGGACCTGCGCCGACGGACGCGGGATCTGTAAGCCAGAACTGGGCCCCCCTTGCAGGTCGGCCCCCGCTTGGGGGAGTGTATACAGTCTACCGTCCGTTCCATCCCCAAGGAGCGCTCATGCCCGTAGGTCCGATGTGCCGTGACTTCGCCCGACGCACTCCGCTTCCCCTGGCGGCGGTCGTCGCCGTGGCCCTGACCGCAGCCGGGTGCTCCTCGATCACCCCGGCCGCCGACGGGGGCGCCACCACCGCGGCCGGAGGATCGGGTGGCTCGGGCGGGGACTCGTTCGGTACGCCCGCCAATGCCTCCGAGGTCAGCAACGGCGGCACCCTGGTCATGGCCCTCTCAGCCGAGCCGGACAAGCTCGACCCGGCCCTGTCGCGCAGCCTCTACTCGCGTTACGTCTTCAACGCCATGTGCGAGAAGCTCTACGACGTCGACCAGTCGGCCAAGATCGTGCCTCAGCTGGCGAGCGCGCTGCCGACGACCTCGAGCGACGGCAAGACGGTGACCATCCCGGTGCGCGAGGGTGTGAAGTTCGCCGACGGCACGCCGTTCGACGCGACGGCCGTCAAGGCGACCTTCGACCGCAACCTCACCCAGTCGGGCACGGCGCGCAAGAGCGAGCTCGGCCCGATCGACACCGTCGAGGCCACCGACGCAAAAACCGTTGTCGTGCACCTCAAGCAGCCGTTCGCCCCGCTGACCGCGGCCCTCACCGACCGGGC
>JALZBI010000098.1 GCA_030947565.1 Actinomycetota bacterium | reverse complement strand
GGCCGGCGGTTTTTCGCTTTCCGAGCAGATCCCCCAGGACGTCATCCTCGACAAGACCAAGGATGCCGGCGTCATCGGCTCTCCCGGGTCGATCACCGCCCTTGTGGCCGCGTCCGCGACCTGGGTGACCTACTTCGCCGCCCTCTACCTCAACTTCTGCGACTTCTCCCGCTTCGCCAAGGACAAGGAGACAGTGCGCAAGGGCAACCTGTGGGGGCTACCGGTCAACCTCGTCCTGTTCTCCACCGTGGCTGGCGTGACGACCATCGCGGCATACCGCGTCTACGGCGAGGTGCTGCTGCACCCGGAGCAGATCTCGGCGAAGTTCGACAACTTCACCCTCGCCCTGCTCGCCGCACTCACCTTCGCGGTGGCCACCCTGGGGATCAACGTCGTCGCGAACTTCGTCTCGCCGGCGTTCGACTTCGCCAATGTCTACCCGAGCAAGATCAGCTTCAAGCGGGGCGGCCTCATCGCGGCGCTCATCGCGCTGGCGCTCTATCCCTTCGCACCCTGGGAGGGTGACGTCGCCGGCTTCGTCAACGCGATCGGCGCGACCATGGGCCCGTTGCTCGGGGTCATCCTCGTCGACTACTACCTCATCGCGAAGCAGCGGGTCGACGTGCCGCAGCTCTACGTCGCGAACGGCGCCTACCGGTTCAGCCGCGGCTGGAACATCAACGCCCTCGTCGCCACCGCGATCGGCGCACTGTTCTCAAGCGTCTTGCCGCACATCGGGTCGCTGCTACCCGGCTGGTGGGGCACCTACGGCTGGTTCTTCGGAGTTACCATCGGCGGCTTGATCTACTTCGGCATGGAAAGGCTACGCCCACGGCGGCCCGCCCCAGTCCGCGAACCCCAACCGCAGCCCGTGGCCAGCTGAAAGAGCCCACCCGGCAACGCGACGACCCGCACCCGACCACTTTGGGGTCGCTAACCTTCAGGCGGCCGTAACTATTGACCAGAAGCTGTCGATGTTGAGGCGTTCGTCGCGGACCCGGCCGTTGAAGGACTTGACGTAGCCGTTGCGCCAGGGCTGGCCGGGTGCGATGAACGCCAAGCCGACCCGGCCGGTGGCCCAGCCGGGCCCTGAGTACCGTCCGATGGTGGGGGCACACACGGTACGTGCTGCGTCCAGTGACCAAACTTGACTGCCAGCTTGCCGCGGCGGCCCGACCGCCTGTTACCCCCAAGGTTCCGGGTGGGTCCCGCTGGGGTCCTGTCACATCGGGGGTTTCTGATCAGGTGGTTGACGAAGCGTTCCGCTTCGGGCCCTGACCAGCGATGATGGCGCGGGCGTCGCAGAGCAGGGAGATCGCTGATGCCCGCTTTCGTGGACCGTGAGGGCCACTCCCGAGGACACCGGGAGGTACCGGATCCTTGCGGATACTTCTTGGTGCCCCCGGCAAGACTCGAACTTGCGACAACCCGCTTTAGGAGAGCGGTGCTCTATCCCCTGAGCTACGAGGGCGGAGCCGGTTCGGCGCCTCGACGAGGGTAGCCGACGCATACCTCTCGTCGTCGCCGCCGACCCCGCGGCAGATCGGTGCCCCCGCCGGAGCCAGCGCCGGGGGCCACGATCGATCCGACGGGTCAGGCCTGGCTGAGCTGGTCCATCTCCTCGGACGTGAGCGTCAGGTCGGCGGCCTTCGCTGAGTCCCGGATCGTCTCGGGCCGCGACGACCCGGGGATCGGGACGACCACGGGAGACGTCTGGAGCATCCACGCCAGCGTGACCTGCTGGGGGCTGACACCGTGCGCGTCGGCGACCTTCTGGAACGCCGCGTAGGTCGAACCCAGGTCGGACGCCTTGGAGATGCCGCCGAGCGGCGACCACGGCAGGAAGGCGATGCCCAGCTCGTCGCACAGCTCCAGCTCCGGCTTCGAGCTGAGGTATGCCGGTGAGTACTGGTTCTGCACCGAGACGAGCCGGCCACCCAGCACCTCCTGGGCCTCGCGGATCTGCGCCGGGTTGGCGTTCGAGATACCGGCCATCGTGATCTTGCCCGCGTCGAGCAGGTCGCGGACCGCGCCGACCGACTCGGCGTAGGGCACCTTCGTGTCGGGACGGTGGAGCTGGTAGAGGCCGATGGCGTCGACGCCGAGGCGCTTCAGCGAGGCGTCGGCCGCCTCGCGCAGGTGCTCGGGCGAGCTGTCGATCGTCCATGAGCCGTCGCCGGGGCGCAGGTGGCCGCCCTTCGTTGCGACGAGCACGTCGCTCGTGTCGCCGCCCCACGAGGCCAGCGCCTCGGCGATGAGGGACTCGTTGTGGCCGACCTCGTCGGCGTTGAGGTGGTAGGCGTCGGCGGTGTCGATGAACGTGATCCCCGCGTCGAGGGCGGCGTGGATCGTCGCGATCGAGCGGTCCCGGTCGGGGCGGCCCTCGATGGACATCGGCATGCCGCCGAGGCCGATCGCGGAGACGGTCGTGGTTCCGATAGTGCGTGTCTGCATGCTGTCGACCGTACCCACGAGGGCTGAACCGCACGCACCGGGCGGGGCTAGCCTCGGAGCATGACCTGGGGTGGCATCGGCGAGATCTTCAACCCCGGCCAGCGGCAGATGGACGAGGAGCTGGCCAGCAAGCGGCTCGAGGCGAAGATCCCTGGCGACGAGGGCAATCCACACCGTGTGGACCTCGACGCGCGCGTCATCCGTATCACCCGTCCCACCGACTCCGACGGGCGCCACCCGACCCCGGACGACAACGAGCCGGACTGGCGGGACCTCGTCCCGCCCGGCCTCGATCTGGCCGCCCTCGCCGACCGCCTCATCGCCGTCGACGGCGTGATCGGCGTGGTCCTGGGGGGCAGCCGGGCGCGCGGCGAGCACACCGACGACTCCGACGTCGATCTCGGGATCTACTACCGGGGGGACCTCGACGTCGCCGCCCTGGGAGCCATCGCCCGGGACGTCGCCGGCCCAGACGCCGAGGTCAGCGAACCCGGTGACTGGGGACCGTGGTGGACGGCGGTGGCTGGCTCGTCATCGGCGGGGTCCACGTCGACTGGCTCTACCGCGACGTCGACCGGGTGCGGGAGGCCTGGACGCGCGCGCACCGGGGTGCCTACGACTGGAACCGTCAGGTCGGCCACGCGCTCGGCGTCCCCGACTTCGCCTACGTCGGCGAGCTGGCCCTCGGCATGGTCCTCGCCGACCCGGACCATGAGCTGGGCAGCCTCCGTGACGCCATCACCTACCCCGACGCGCTGGCCGCGGGCCTCGTCCAGAACCTCTGGGAGGCCGAGTTCCTCGTCACGGTCGCGGCGAAGGCCACGGGCCGAGGCGACGCGGCATACGTCGCGCTCTGCCTGAGCCGAGCGCTGCTGCTCTGTGCCCACGCACTCCACGGCCACGACCGCCGTTGGCTGACCAACGAGAAGGGCGCCATCGCCGCCGCGGGCCGACTACCAAGTACGCCAGCGGGTTTCAGCCAACGTGCCCAAGCGCTGCTCGGTGGTCTCGGCCGAACCCCCGACGAGCTGACGGCGAGCGTTGCCGCCGCCGGGCAGATCCTCGCCGAGGCCCGCGAGCGCTGCCGCGGAGAAGGATGACGTCATGGAACCCGCCGACATCGCCATCCTGACCCGCTGCGTCGACCTGGCCGAGGAGGCGCTTGACGCGGGCGACGAGCCGTTCGGCTCCGTCCTCGTCGACGCCGCCGGCACCGTCCTGCACGAGGACCGCAACCGGACGGCCGGCGGTGACCAGACCCGGCATCCGGAGTTCGAGCTCGCCCGGTGGGCGGCCGAGCACCTGTCACCGGAGCAGCGGGCCGGCGCCACGGTCTACACCTCGGGCGAGCACTGTCCGATGTGCTCAGCGGCGCACGCCTGGGTGGGTCTCGGGCGGATCGTCTACGCGACGTCGTCGGTGCAGCTGACCGCATGGCGCGCCGCGCTCGGGGCGCCGCCGTCGGCCGTCAGCGCTCTGCCGGTGCAGGCGGTCGCGCCCCACGTGCGCGTGGAGGGTCCGGCGCCGGAGCTCGCCGAGCGGGTCCACGAGCTGCACCGCCGCCTCGCTGCTGGAGGCTGAGCAGCTGTCGACGCGGCCGTGCGGGCTGACCGGCCGAGGAAGCGTTTCAGGACCCGGCGCACGGGGCAACCCCTTCAGGAGGGGCAGAGGAGTCGACGTGGCTCCCGTCAGTCCCCGACCAAGGAGAGTGCCATGACCACCCAGGTGAGCAAGTCCATCCTCGTGAACGTGCCTGTCAGCCGGGCCTACAACCAGTGGACGCAGTTCGAGGACTTTCCCCAGTTCATGAGCGGCATCCAGAGCGTGACCCAGCTGAGTGACCACCGCCTCGACTGGGTGGCCGAGATCGCCGGGGTGAAGCGTCAGTGGGAGGCCAAGATCCTGGAGCAGGTGCCCGACCGCAAGGTCGCGTGGGCCGCGACCCAGGGTGCGACCAACGCCGGCTCGGTGACCTTCGAGGACCTCGGCGGCGACCAGACCTCGGTCACCCTCTTCCTCGAGTACGAGCCGGAAGGCTTGGTGGAGAAGGCCGGTGACGCGCTCAATATCGTCGAGCGGCAGGCCGAGGGTGACCTCGAGCGGTTCAAGACGTTCATCGAGTCCGAGGGGTACGCGACGGGTGCCTGGCGCGGTTCCGTCGAGGGAGCCGGACACGTCGGTACGCCGGGGGTCGAGGCCGCCGACGCGTCCCGTGGTGACAGCGGTAAGGCCGGCGTGTCCGGCAAGGCGGTCGCGGCTGGTGTCGGGGTCGTGGCTGCTGCTGCCGCGGTGATCGCCGCCGCCGGCGCCAAGAAGGACGCGACCGACAACCCGGAGGACACGGCCGTCGAGCCCGTCCGCACCACCGAGCCCGTCAACACCGTGGAGCCCGTCGTTCCCGTCGAGCCGCTCCACACCGAGACGCCGTCGAGCGGGACGACCGGCACCATGAGCGCGACCGAGGTCGGGTCGGGGACGTCCTTGTCGGAGACGCGGATGCTGACCGACAAGGAGATCGACGAAGGCGCGTCCGACGTGCCCCTGGGTGAGTCGGAGCCGAGCCGCGACCGTCGCGAGTGACGGCGGTCAGCGGTGTCCGGCTCGCAGCACGAGCTCGAGCTCGAACCTGGCCTGCGGGTCCTCGAGCTCGTCACCGAACAGCTCGCGCAGCTGGGTGAGCCGGTAGCCAACGGTCTGCGGGTGGATGTGCAGCTCCTCGGCGACGAGCCCGCGCTGGCCCCAGTGCTGCAACCAGGAGAGCAAGGTGGTGGCCAGCTTTTCCCGCTGGGCCGGACGAAGCGTGGCGAACGGGGCCAGCCGCGACCGGGCCAGGTCCTCGAGGGCCTGCGACTCGGCCCCGAGGACCAGCTCGGCCAGGTGGTCCTCGACCCAGAACGGCTCCGGGCCCGGCCGGGGCAGCGATCCGTCGAGGGTCGTCGCCGCCATCGTGGCCAGGCGGAGGGAGTCGGGCACCCGCCGCCAGTCGCGAGCCGGTCCGACGACGGCGCGGCGACCGGTCAGCACCCGCTCGAGCTCGCCTCGGTCGCGGGCCGCGCGGGGGGCCGGCACGAGCGCGACGACATCGGTGGGCCGGGCCATGGTCAGGGCCCGAGACCCCAACCGGAACCGCACACCGGACGCCTCCTCGAGCGGCATCGTCACAGCGACGAGGGTCTGCGGGAGCACCCACCCGGCGGCGGCCGCTGCGGTCTGCGCGGCCAGGTCGTCGGCCTGCCCGTGCAGCAGCAGCTCGAGCAGCTCGGCTCGCCGCCGGTCCATCTCTCCCGCGCGCTCGGACTGCTCGAAGGCGAACCCCTCGGCGCTCGCCGCCGACAGCTCTTCGATGTACGCCAGCACGGACTCCCCGAGGGCCACCAGGGCGTCCGTGTCGAGCCCGGCCTCGATGGCCCCCTCCGACATCCGTCTCAGGGTGACCCGTGCTCCGGCGCGATACGCCGCCAGCAACCCCTCGAGGGTGCGCCCCTGCCGCACCTCGCCGCGACCCAACGCGGCATACACCCGGCGGCTCTCGGCCGGCAGGGCGGGCTCGCGGGTGCCCGGCAGCTCGAGGAACCGGCCCAGCGCCACCTCGACCCCTTGGCGCACCCCCTCGCCGAACCGGCCCTCCAGGGGGCGGGCGTAGTCGGGGACCGCGACCGCGACCGCGGCGATGACCTCGGCGACGACGTCCGGGAGGCTGGGACGCAGCGCGGCGCTCAATTGTGCGGGGACCCCCAGCCAAGGGGGGTCTGACGGGATGGTGAGCATCCAGATCGCCCATTTCCTGTGGTGCGACGACAGTTTGTGTCCGGCCATCGTATGCCTCGGCAGCAGCCCTCAGAGGCGTTCCGATGCGATCGTGGAACCATGAGCCGGATCCGTCCCTTGAGTGCCGTGGCGTCGGTCTTCACGACCCCCCGCGCGCCCGAGGACTTCCTCTGGCTGGTCAACCCGCTGAGCTCGGCGCGACAGCTGCGCGGCATCGTGACGGCCGTCGCGCCGGAGACGTCGGACTCGGCGACGATCCACTTCCGCCCCGGCCGCGGCTGGCAGGCTCACCAGGCCGGCCAGTATGCCCGGATCGGCGTGGAGATCGACGGGGTGCGCCACTGGCGCTCCTACTCCCTGACGACCGCGGGCGGCGAGGACCCGGCCATCACCGTGACCATCGCCGGCCCCGTCTCCGAGGCGCTGGTGCGAAGAACCCGCCCCGGCGACGTGCTGTTCCTCGCCCCGCCGCAGGGCGACTTCGTGCTCCCCGAGCACCCACGTCCGTTGCTCATGCTCACCGCCGGCAGTGGCCTGACGCCCGTCATGTCGATGCTGCGCACGCTCGTGCGCCGCCGCGCCGACGCCGACGTCGTCCTCGTGCACTCCTCGCGCACCATCGACGACGCGCTGTTCCGCGACGAGCTGCGGGTCCTCGCCGAGCAGCACCCCGGCCTCCGGGTCGTGCACTGGGTCACCGGCGAGCGCGGTCGCCTCGACCTCGCCTCCGCGGCTGCCCTCGACACGACCGTGCCCGACTGGCGGGAGCGGGCGGCATACGTCTGCGGCCCCGCCGAGATGCTCGACGCCGCGACCGAGCTGTGGCGCGTCTCTGACGTGCCCGGCCGGCTGACCGTCGAGCGGTTCGCCCCCGTCGTGCTCGAAGGAGCCGGCGGCGAGGGCGGACACGTAACCTTCGAGAAGTCCGACAAGGAAGTCGACGTCGATGGGTCGACGTCACTCCTCGAAGCCGGCGAAGACGCCGGCATCATCATGCCCAGCGGCTGCCGCATGGGTATCTGTCACAGCTGCGTCACCCCGCTGCTCGCCGGCCAGGTCCGTGACCTGCGCACCGGCGAGGTGCACGGGGATGAAGGCCAGCTGATCCAGACCTGCGTCTCTGCCGCCGCCGGCCCCGTCTACCTCGAGATATGAGGAGCTTCACCATGTCTGCTCTCTCCACCCTGCCCGTCATCGGGTTGACCCGACTCGCCCCAGCCCCGGCGCCCACCGCGAAGCCCGCCCCCCGCCGACGCTCCGTGCTGGCCGCCGAAGGCCACCCT
>JALZBI010000427.1 GCA_030947565.1 Actinomycetota bacterium | reverse complement strand
GCGCACCTCGTCGGGTGTCGCGCGCATGAGGATCGACGTGATCATCGAGTTGACGAACGACGACTTGCCCGCACCGGTCGCCCCAGCCACGAGCAGGTGGGGCATCTTCGCGAGGTTCGCGATGACATAACCGCCCTCGACGTCCTTGCCGACGCCCATCACCATCGGGTGCTCGTTGCTCCGGGCCACCTGGCTGCGCATCACGTCACCGAGCGACACCGTCTCGCGGTCGGTGTTGGGGATCTCGATGCCGATGGCCGACTTGCCGGGGATCGGGCTGAGGATGCGCACGTCGGCCGACGCCACGGCATACGCGATGTTCTTGGAGAGGGCGGTGACCCGCTCGACCTTGGTGGCCGGGCCGAGCTCGACCTCGTAGCGGGTCACGGTGGGGCCGCGGGTGAACCCGGTGACCTGGGCGTCGATCTCGAACTGGTCGAAGACGACGGTCAGCGCGTCGACGACGCGGTCGTTGGCGGCGCTGCGGGTGCGATGCGGGGCGCCGGGCGCGAGCAGCGCGGGGTCGGGCAGCGTGTAGGTGATGTCTCCGGTGAGTGACAGCTGCTCGACGCGGGCGGGCAGCACTGCGGTGGGCGGGGGCACCAGGCTTGGCCGGGGGCCGACGTCGGGGGTATGCGTTGACGTTGCCGAGGGGTCGGGCTCGCCGTCCGTGGCCGAGACGGCGTGCGATCCGGTGCGCTCGGTGTCCTTGGCGTCGGGTCGCCGCTCGCCGGGGCGCAGCCGCCGGGCCGCCTTGCGGTCGGCCGCAACGCTGGCCGCCTGCTCGAAGGCCTCGCGGTCGCTCGCCTCCTGCGCATCGGTGTCCTCGTCCGACCGGTCGACCACACCTCGCCGGCCCTGCCCGGGCTTGACCGGCTGGGTCTTTGCGTCCGACCCCTCGCTGCCGCCGTCGGAGTCACCGCCGTGACCACCGTGCCCGTGCAGCAGCCGGACACGCAGCTCACGCAGTCGTTGCGGCACCTGGCGCAGCGGAGTGCCGGTGAGGACCAGAAGGCCGAAGACCCCGAGCAGGATGAGGATGACGACCGCGCCCGGTGTCGACACCGCCGCGGCGAGGGGGCTGGACGCGAGGAACCCGATGATGCCGCCGGCCGCCCGCATGTGCTCGGCCCCGTCCGGTGGGTTGGGAATGCCGTCAGCGACGTGGGCCAGCCCGCACGCGGCGAAGGTCAGCGCGGTCGCTCCGATGAGCAGCCGGTTGGTGACGGCCGTGTCGTGGGGCGCGCGGAGCAGGCGGAGGCCGAACAGGAGCAGGACGAGCGGCAGCGCATACCCGACCCGGCCGAGCGTGCCCGCCACGACGGCGTGGATGACGTTTGCGGGCACCCCCGGCACGCCCCACCACTCGCGGGCGGCGACGACGACGGCCAGGCCGATGAGGAAGAAGCCGACTCCGTCACGGCGGTGCTCCGGGTCGAGGTCGCGGGCCGTGCTGCCGATGCGGCGGACGGCCCCACCCGCCAGGTGCGAGACGCCCATCCACGTGCCGCGCACCGCCCGCAGCGGCAACGGCAGCCCCCCGGAACGGGCCGAACCCTTGCGGGGCGCGGGCTTTCGCGGCGCCGGACGACCACCTCGGCCGGCCGCCTGACGTGACGACGGCACCCGCCCGGTGGCCGGGCGCGACGAGGTGGACGCGGGACGGGACGGCATGGGGCGAACGCTACGCGAAAGTCACCCAAGACTCACGCGTCACACGCGTCCCAGAGGCGCCCAGGACCCGCGCACCGATCTGCGAGGTGCGCACCGATCGGCAGCGAGGCGATGGATCACCGAGCGCGATCCGCGGATCGGTTGGCGGCGCCCAGATGTCGGCGTGGCCCGCGCCACACCCTCAGGCGCACGCGTCTCACTCCGCGAGAGGCCCGTCCCGCCGGTGGACATCGTCGGCGCGGTCCCCCTACCGTTGGCGCAGGTCATGAGTGCCAGCGCACAGCCCCGGCTTGCTGGCCAGCAACCCTCCTTCCGCGGTGGGGTGCTCCGGGTGACGACCTGGCCCACGTCCAGCTCGGCGTCGGGCAAGCGCGGACCTCGCCCCCGGCAGGTCCCTCCAGACCTACGGAGCACGCCATGTCGACCGCTCGCAGCGAGTACACCTACCGCAGCGCCCTGACCGCACCGGTCAACCCCGCCGTCGCCAGCCGGTTGCACGTCGTGCGCGACGACGACGCGCAGGAGGCGCCCGCTGCTCACCCGACCGGGTTGCCCACCGTCGTCGGCACCAGCCTGCGCGTCCCGACCCTGACCGGCGAGGTCGACTACGCCAACCTCGACCACGCCGCGTCCACTCCCGCCCTCACCGCCGTCAAGGCGGCCGTCGACACCGCCTTGCTGACCTACTCCTCCGTGCACCGGGGCAACGGGTATGCCAGCCGGATCACCAGCGCGTGGTACGAGCAGGCCCGCGAGGAGGTCGCCCGCTTCGTCGGCGCCCGGACGGGCGACCATGTCGTGTTCACCCGCAACACGACCGACGGCACCAACCTGCTGGCCCGCTGCCTCCCCCGCGGCACCGAGGCCTTCGTCTTCGAGACGGAGCACCACTCGACGTTGCTGCCCTGGCAGGGGGTCGATGGCGTGCTTGTCACCACGCTCCCGGTGCCCTCGAGCGTCGACCACGCCCTGGAGGAGCTGGAGACCGCCTTGGCCGCGTCGGGTGCCCGCCACCGGCTCGTCG
>JALZBI010000426.1 GCA_030947565.1 Actinomycetota bacterium | reverse complement strand
CGAGCCGACCGTCGAGGTACTCGAAGTCGGGGAGGATCAGGTCGATCCCGGGGTGGTGGTCCTCGGGGAAGAGCACCCCGCAGTCGATGATGAGCAGGCGGCCCTGCGTCTCGAGCACGGTCATGTTGCGGCCGACCTCACCGAGGCCTCCGAGCGCGACGACGCGCAGTGCGTCGGCGGGGATCGGAGGGGGTTCGGCGAGGTCCGGAAGAGCGATAGTCAACGGACTTCAGAATCCTTAGGGAGTTAGGTGGAGGCGGGCACGCCGACGGTGGCGAATGCCGCACGGAGCTTCTCGAGGTGCTCGGGCGGCGACTCGACGAGCGGCAGCCGGACGGCCGCCGAGTCGATGACGCCGAGCTCCTTGAGCGCGGCCTTGGCCATGATCGCCCCCTGCGACGTGGTCATCACCGCGTCGACGAGGGGGATGAGCCGCCGGTGGACGGCGATGGCGGACTCGAGGTCGCCGGCGTCGACGGCATCGATCATCGACGCATACTCGGCACCGGCGACGTGGGTCGTGACGCCGATGTAACCGGTGGCCCCCTGCGTGAGGTGGGCCAGGTGGGCGACGTCGTCGCCCGAGAACCAGAGCAGGTCGGTCTGGCTGAGCACCCGGGTCGCCGCCCAGAGGTCGCCCTTGGCGTCCTTGACCGCCTGGATGCGGGGGTGCTCCGCCAGGCGGATGAGGGTGTCGCTCTCGATCGGGACGCCGGCCCGGTGCGGGATGTCGTAGAGGATGATCGGCAGGTCGGTCGCGTCGGCGACCGCCGTGAAGTGAGCGACCAGACCGGGCTGGGTGGGCTTGTTGTAGTAGGGAGTGACGACGAGCAGACCATGCGCGCCCGAGGCCGCGGCCTGCCGCGCGACCCGCACGGTATGCGCGGTGTCGTTGGTGCCGACCCCGGCCACCACCCGCCCGCGGTCGCCCACGGCCTCGAGGGCGGCACGCAGGATCTGGTCCTTCTCCTCGTCGCTCGTCGTGGGCGACTCACCGGTGGTCCCGTTGACGACGACACCGTCGTGACCGGTGTCGAGCAGGTGCGCCACGACCTTCTGCAGCCCGTCGAGGTCGAGGGTCCCGTCGTCGCGCATGGGGGTGACCACCGCGGTGAGCTTCCGCCCGAACGGCGAGTCCCGGCGCGAGGTCGACGAGGTCATGGCCCTCAACCTATCGCTCGTGGCCGACGCCCTCGGCCGTGGCGCTGCGACCGAGGTGATTCGAGCGCGGCCCGCAGCGTGGGCCGGGCGCGTCCGGCACCGGCCAGTCTGGTGGAGCGGCCTTGAGACAGATATGTCGCGGCGCTACCCGCTCGGGGGTCCGGGTAGCGCCGCGACACCTCATACATCGCCCGGGCGTGGGAAGCGTTACACCGATCCTCGACGGCGGCGTGTGACCTGGGTCACAGACAGCCGACCGGTGCTACTTTTCGCAGGTGCGCCAGTACCTCGACCTGCTCGACCGGGTGCTCACCACGGGGGTCGAGAAGAGCGACCGCACCGGCACCGGCACGCTGAGCGTGTTCGGCCATCAGATGCGCTTCGACCTGGCCGACGGCTTCCCGGCGCTCACGACCAAGAAGCTGCACCTGCGCTCCATCATCGGCGAGCTGCTGTGGTTCCTCCGCGGCGACACCAACGTCCGGTGGCTGCAGGAGCGCGGCATCTCGATCTGGGACGAGTGGGCCGACGCCGACGGCAACCTCGGGCCGGTCTACGGCTACCAGTGGCGGTCCTGGCCGACCCCCGACGGCGAGCACATCGACCAGATCACCCGCGTCGTGGAGTCGATCCGCACCGACCCCGACTCGCGGCGCCACATCGTCTCGGCCTGGAACGTCGCCGACGTCGACTCGATGGCCCTGCCGCCGTGCCACACGATGTTCCAGTTCTATGTCGCGCCGGCGAAGCGGTCCGGTGACCCGGCGCACCTGTCCTGCCAGCTCTACCAGCGCTCCGCCGACGTCTTCCTGGGCGTGCCGTTCAACATCGCGTCCTACGCGCTGCTCACGATGATGGTTGCCCAGGTGTGCGACCTCGAGCCCGGCGAGCTCGTCCACACCCTCGGCGACGCGCACCTGTACCTCAACCATGTCGAGCAGGCCCGGCTCCAGCTGACCCGCGACCCTCGGCCGCTCCCCCGGATGCGCATCGCTCCCGGCAAGGCCCTGGACGAGTTCGACCTCGGTGACTTCGAGCTCGTCGACTACGACGCCCACCCGTCCATCAAGGCGCCGATCGCGGTCTGAGACTGCTGATGCCCCGCCGATGACCCGCCGATGACCCGTCGATGACCGAGCTGACGCTCATCGCGGCCGTGGCCCGCAACGGGGTCATCGGTCATGGCCCGGACATCCCGTGGCGCATCCCGGACGACTTCGCGTACTTCAAGCGCACGACGATGGGCCACGTCATGGTCATGGGGCGGCTGACGTTCGAGTCGATCGGTCGGGTCCTGCCGGGTCGGCGCACGATCGTCGTGACCCGCGACCCCTCCTGGCGGCGCGCCGACGTCGAGGTCGCCCACTCGTTCGAGGAGGCGATGGCCCTGGCCGGTCCGGCCGACGAGGTCTTCGTCTGCGGCGGCGGCCAGATCTACGCTCAGGCCATGCCGTGGGCGCACCGGCTGCTCATCACCGAGGTCGACCGGTCCCCGGAGGGCGACGTGCACTTCCCGCCGGTCGACGACGCGGTATGGGCG
>JALZBI010000425.1 GCA_030947565.1 Actinomycetota bacterium | reverse complement strand
TGCAGGCGTTCGACGCCTCGTCGACCCAGGCCGCCGCCTTCGGCAAGCGCGCCTACACATCCGTCACCCCGGCCCTGCGGGGCCAGATCCTCGACCGCAACGGCGTCGTGCTCGCCTCGAGCGTCGAGCGCAAGACGATCTACGCCGACCAGAAGGTCGTGCCCACCTACAGCGCCAAGGTCGACGGCACCCGGCAGACCGTCGGCGTGGTGGGCGCCGCCCAAGCCATGGCGCCATTGCTCAGCACGACGCCCGAGGCGCTCGTCCCCCAGCTGATGGGCTCGCAGTACCGCGCCATCGCCAAGGACGTGACGCCGATGGCCTGGCGCCAGATCCAGGCCCTCGGCATCCCGGGGCTCTACACCGAGCCCACCTCCTCGCGGGTCTACCCCGCAGGGATGACCAGCGCCCCGCTCGTCGGGTTCGTCCAGAAGGACAACACCGCCGGCGGCGGCGTCGAGGTCATGGCCGACTCCGCCCTCAAGGGCACGCCGGGCAAGCTGGTCTACCAGCGCGCCCAGGACGGCACGCCCATCCCCGGCACCGAGACCGAGGACACCGCGCCGGCCAACGGATCCGACGTCCGTCTCACCATCGACGCCGACCTGCAGTGGTTCGCCCAGAACCAGATCGCCACCATGGTCACGCAGAGCAAGGCCCTGTCGGGCTACGTCGTGGTGCAGGAGGTCAAGACGGGCAAGCTGCGGGCGGTGGCCTCCTACCCGACGTTCGACCCCGACAACCCGGGGAAGGCGTCTCCCGACGCCCTCGCCAACCACGCCTTCCAGGACGTCTACGAGCCCGGCTCCACCGGCAAGGTCATGTCCATCGCCACCTCTATCGAGCAGGGGGTGGTCCAGCCGACGACCTCGCTGATCGTGCCCAACCGGCTGCCGCGTTCGGACACCTCGTTCAAGGACGAGGAGGACCACCCGACGCTCAACCTCACCGTGGCCGGGGCGCTGGCGATGTCGAGCAACATCGGCACGATGCTGGCCACCGAGAAGGTGCCCACCGCGACGATGGAGCAGTACTTCCGCAAGTTCGGCATCGGCTCCACGTCCGGGGCCGGCTTCCCCGGCGAGTCGCCCGGCATCCTCGCCAAGGCCGCCGACATGAGCGGCTCGCAGCGCTACACGATCCTCTTCGGGCAGGGCTACTCGCTCAGCGCGATCCAGGCGGCCGGCGTCTACCAGACCCTCGCCAACGGGGGCGTCCGGATCCCGCCGAGCGTCGTCGAGAGCACCACCGACGCCGCCGGCACGGTCACCTCGGCCGCCCAGCCTCAAGGCATCCGGGTCGTCTCCAAGGACACCGCGACGAAGATGAGCCAGATGCTCGAGGAGGTCGTCGGCCCGCACGGCACGGCGCCCAAGGCCAAGATCGACGGCTACCGGGTGGCCGGCAAGACCGGCACGGCCGACCGCTACGACCCCACCGTCGGTGCGTACAGCGGCTACACGGCCTCCTTCATCGGCTACGCCCCGGCCGACGACCCGCAGTACGTCGTGGCCGTGACGCTGCAGCGTCCCGTGGAGGGCCACTTCGGCGGCCAGCTCGGCGCGCCGGTCTTCAAGGACGTCATGACCTACGCCCTCCAGAAGGCGCAGATCGCCCCGACGAACACGACCGCCCCGGTGATCCCCCTCAACTCGGCCGACGCGGCCTGGGACCCCAACGATCCGGCGGTCCTCAACGGTGAGAAGCGCACCCGGTAGCCTCGCCGGCGTGTCGTCCCCCCGTCCCACGTCGGTCGCCGGGGCGGTTCTGGAGGACGTCGCCGACGTGGTGGGTGTGTCCGTCGCCGAGACCGCCACAGGCATCACGGTCACCGGGGTGAGTCTCGACTCGCGGTCCGTCCGCCCCGGCGACCTGTATGCCGCCCTGCCCGGCCAGCGCCAGCACGGCGCCGACCACGCCGCCCAGGCTCTGGCCGCCGGGGCTGTCGCCCTGCTCACCGACCCGGCCGGGCTCGAGCGCCTCGGGGGTCTGATGTCCGAGAGCGTCTCGGTGCCGGTGCTCGTCGTCCCCGACCCCCGAGCTGTGCTGGGCGCCGCCGCCGCCCTCGTCTACGGCGACGCCGCAACCGCGTTGACGCTCGTCGGAATCACCGGCACCAACGGCAAGACGACGACGGCCTACCTCGTCGAGTCGGGCCTGCGGGCATTGGGCCAGGACACCGGCCTCATCGGCACGGTCGAGACCCGGATCCGTGACACCCGGGTCCCGTCGGTCCGGACCACCCCGGAGGCCCCCGACCTGCATGCCCTCTTCGCCGTGATGCGCGAGCAGGGCGCCGCCGTCGTGGTCATGGAGGTCTCCAGCCACGCCCTGGCCCAGCACCGCGTCGACGGCGCCGTCTTCGACGTCGCCCTGTTCACCAACCTGTCGCAGGACCACCTCGACTTCCACGGCGATATGGAGGCTTACTTCGCAGCCAAGGCCACGCTGTTCACCCCCGAGCACGCCCGCCGAGGGGTGGTCTGCGTCGACGACCCTTGGGGCGCCCGCCTCGCCGGCGAGTCCGGCGTGCCGGTCGTCACGGTCGGCTCCCGGCTCGGCGTGCGCGCCGACTGGGTCGTGCAGCACCACGACGACTGGCCCCGCTTCTCGCTCATCGGCCCGGCCGGCCACCTGACCCTCCAGTGCCAGCTGCCCGGCGAGTTCAACGTCGTCAACACCGCCATGGCCGCCGTCGCGCTC
>JALZBI010000424.1 GCA_030947565.1 Actinomycetota bacterium | reverse complement strand
CTCAGCGAGGTGGAGGCCCTGGCCGACCACGTGAGCATCATCCGCGCCGGCCGCACGGTGGAGACCGGGGCGCTCGCCGACCTGCGACACCTCAGCCGCACGTCCGTCGATGCCACCCTCGCCGACGCGGTCCCGGTCGCCCTCCTCGACGGGATCGACGGCGTCGACGACCTCGTCGCTGACGGCTCCCGGGTCACCTTCACCGTTGACACCGCCCGCGTCGGCGAGGTGTTGACCCACCTGGGCCAGCACGGGATAGAGAGCCTCACCTGCCAGCCGCCGACCCTCGAGCAGCTATTTCTCAAGGAATACGCCCACCATTCAGAGCCCGCATGAGCGCGTATGACGGGACCCGCCCCCTCCTGGCCCTGGCCCTGCGCCGTGACCGGGTGGTCATCCCGCTGAGCGTGCTGGGTCTGGTCGCCCTCGCCGGCGGCTCCGCCAAGGGCACCCTCGACCTCTACCAGGGACCGGCCGCGGTCGAGGCGTCCCGGGCCCTGCTCGCCAGCCCGGCCATCGTCGGGATGTACGGGCCCGTCGCCGACCCCGACAACCCCGACTCGTTCGCCGTCTTCAAGACCCTCCTGCTCGGCGCCGTCTTCGTCTCCCTGCTGGCCATCGTCCTCGTGCGTCGCCACTCCCGCACCGAGGAGGAGGCCGGCCGGACCGAGCTCGTCGGCGCCGGCGCGGTGGGCCGGCGCGCATCCCTCACCGCGGCCGTCGTCCTCGCCGCCGCGGCCGTCCTGCTCACCAGCGCGCTCGCGGCCGCCAGCCTCGTCGGGGCCGGGCTGGGCGCGAAAGGGTCGATGGCTTTCGGCATCGCTTGGGCAACCGCCGGCCTGACCTTCACCGGCATCGCCGCCGTCGCCGCCCAGCTCACGACGACCACCCGCGGCGCCGGCGCCTGGGCGTTCGGCGCGCTCGGCCTGGCCTACCTGCTCCGGGCGGTCGGCGACACGGCCACCGGCCCGGCCGGCGCCCTCACCTGGCTGTCGCCCTTCGGCTGGGCCGAGAAGGTCGAGGTGTTCGGAGCCGACCGGTTCGCCGTCGCGGTCCTCCCCCTCGCTGCCACCGCCGGGCTGGTCACCCTGGCGTATGCGCTGCGAGAGCGCCGCGACCTCGGTGCCGGGCTGCTCCCGACCCGCCCGGGTCCGGCCCGAGCAGCGACGTCGTTCCGCTCCCCCTGGGCCCTCGCCTGGCGCCTCCAGCGCGCCGCCCTCGTGGGCTGGGTCGTCGCCTTCGGCGTGCTGGGCGCGGTCCTCGGGGCGGTGGCCGGGAGCGTCGCCTCGATCGCGTCGTCCGCCCAGATGCAGGACCTGCTGCGCCAGCTGGGCGGTGACGCCGGCTCCCTCACTGACACGTTCCTCTCGACCGAGGTGCAGTTCCTGGCCATCGGCGCGGCGGCATACGGCATCTCCGCGGCCCTGCGGCTGCGCACCGAGGAGGCCGACCAGCACACCGAGCAGGTCCTCGCGACGGGCACCCGGCGGGGCGAGGTGCTGGCCGGCCACGCCGTCGTCGCCCTGCTCGGGAGCGCCCTGCTCATGCTCGTGCTCGGTGTCGCCCTGGCGGTGGCGACGGCCGGCCGGCTCGACGGCTTCGGCTCGGCGCTCGCGCACCTGTTGCCGAGTGCGCTGGCGACGGTGCCCCCGGTCTGGGTATGCGTGGGGCTGGCCCTGGCGATCTTCGGCTCAGCGCCGCGCATCGTGTATGCCGCGTGGGCCCTGCTCGCGCTGTTCGTCGTCGTCGGTGAGCTCGGGTCGCTGTTCGGCCTGCCGCGGCCGGTCGTCGACCTGTCGCCGTTCGTCCACGCGGTGGTGCTGCCCGGGTCGAGCGTCGTGGCGACCCCGCTCGTCGTCCTGCTGGCCATCGGGGTCGCGCTGGTCAGCGCAGCGGGCGTGACCTTCCGGCGACGCGACATCGGCTGAGGCCGGCCCACCCACCCGGACGACCTCAGGTCAGGTGGGTGCGGCCGCTCGCGTTGAGATGGTCGACGACCGCCTTGACGTCCTGGGCCCGGTCACGACCGACGACGAGCAGTGCGTCGGGGGTGTCGATGACGACGACATCGTCCAGGCCGACGACCGCGATGACCCGCCCCCCGCGGGCGGCGACGACCCCGGACGCCTCGACGCCGACCACGTCGTCCGGGTCACCGATGACCGTGAGCCCCTTGCTGCCGTCGGGGGCCCCGGCGGCGGCGAGGAGCGAGCCGAGCGACGCGTAGTCACCGACGTCGTCCCAGGAGAACGACCCTGGGACGACGGCCACCCTCCCGGCGGCGGCGGCGGGCTCCGCGATCGCGTGGTCGATGGCGATCTTCTCCAGGGTCGGCCAGTCGGCTTCAAGGCGGCCGGAGTCGGCGGCGATCGCGCGCACGCCGGAGGCCAGGTCGGGATGGTAGTCGGCGAGGGTGTCCAGGAGCACCGACGCCTTGGCCACGAACATGCCCGCGTTCCAACGGAACCCGCCTCGGGCGAGGTACTGCCTGGCCGTCGCGGCGTCCGGCTTCTCGACGAAGTCGGCCACGGCGCGAGCCGACGGGGCGCCGGACACGTCGAGGGCGGCACCCTCGCGGATGTAGCCGAAGGCCGTCGACGGCTCCGTCGGCGTGATTCCTATGGTCACGATCTTGCCGGTCCGGGCGACCGCCACGGCCTCGGCGACGACGCCCCAGAACTCGCCGAGGTGGCCGATGACGTGGTC
>JALZBI010000423.1 GCA_030947565.1 Actinomycetota bacterium | reverse complement strand
CAGATCGGCGGCGTGGTCGCCGCCAACGATGGCACCGGCGGCGGGGCGATCTCGGCGTTCAAGGCGGCCGGCACCAACCCGCTCCCGCCGGTCACCGGCAACGACGCGGAGCTCGCTGCGATTCAGCGGATCATCAACGGCGACCAGTACAACACCATCTCCAAGCCGATCAAGATCGTCGCCGAGGGCGCCGCCGAGGTCGCGTACGCCTTCGCCCAGGGCCAGACGCCGGCCGGCAAGACGACGCTGTTCGACACCCCGTCGCAGCTGTTCACGCCGACCGTGGTGACGCAGGACAACATCAAGAAGGAGATGTTCGACAGCGGGCTGCTCAAGGCGTCGGACGTCTGCACCGGTGCCTACGCCGCCGGTTGCTCGAAGCTCAGCATCAAGTAACGCGCGAGACCAACGGGCCCCGGCCCGTCCGGGTGCCGCCGCGAGCCGGCGGCGCCCGGTCCCCTTCCCCTTCGGACGTGAGGAACAACGGTGTCCACCCAGACCCAGACCAGGGGCGCGCTCCTGGACGAGCCTCCCGGGGAGATCCTCTCCCTGCGCGGGGTGACGAAGACCTTCGGCGCCGTTGCGGCGCTCACCGACGTCGACCTCGACGTCAGCGGGGGAGAGGTGCTGGCCGTCGTCGGCGACAACGGCGCCGGCAAGTCGACCCTCATCAAGATCCTCTCGGGCGTGCACCTGCCGACGTCCGGCTCGCTGAAGTTCGAGGGCAAGGAGGTGCAGATCAACAGCCCCGCCGAGGCGCGGGCGCTCGGGATCGCCACGGTCTTCCAGGACCTGGCTCTCTGCGAGAACCTCAACGTCATCCAGAACCTGTTCCTGGGTCAGGAGATCGGCGGCTCACGACTCAACGAGGTCGAGATGGAGGTCAAGTCGTGGCAGCTGCTGAGGCAGCTCTCGGCCAAGATCCCCACGGTCCGCATCCAGGTCGCCTCCCTCTCGGGCGGCCAACGGCAGACGGTCGCGATCGCGCGGTCCCTGCTCGGTGACCCGAAGATCATCCTGCTCGACGAGCCGACGGCGGCCCTCGGCGTCGCCCAGACCGCCGAGGTGCTCAACCTCGTCGAGCGCCTGCGCGAGAACGGTCACGGCGTCATCATGATCAGCCACAACATGGCCGACGTGCAGGCCGTCGCCGACAAGGTCGCGGTGCTCCGACTGGGCCGCAACAACGGGGTGTTCCGCGTCAAGGACGTCAACACCGAGGACATCATCGCGGCGATCACCGGAGCGAGCGACAACGTCGTCACCCGGCGTAGTGCCGCCCGCGAGGCTCGGGCCACCCAGCCCACCGACGAAGGGGGTTCTGCATCATGAGCATGAACCGCACCGATCCGACCAAGGCTGCTGAGGCACCGCCCGGTGCCAGCAGCGTCCCCAGCGACCTGCAGGACGAGCGGCTCCAGTCGCGCGCCGGCGCTCGCGGTGCCATCCAGGGTTTCCTCGACCGCACCCGGTCGGGGGACCTCGGCGTCCTTCCCGTCGTCGCGGGGCTGGTCGTCATCTGGATCGTCTTCCAGGCGCTCAACCCGATCTTCCTGTCCAGCCGCAACCTCGAGAACCTCCTCATGGAGAGCGTCGTGGTCGGCGTCATCTCGCTCGGCATCGTGGGCGTGCTGCTCGTCGGGCAGATCGACCTCTCGGTCGGCTCGGTGAGCGGTCTGTCCGCGGGAGTGTTCGCCGTCTTCTTCGTCATCAACGGTGTCCCATGGCCGGTCGTCGTCATCGGCTGCCTCGTGGTGGGAGCCCTGATCGGCTGGTTCTACTCGCAGATGTTCAACCGGTTCGGGGTCCCGAGCTTCGTCATCACCCTGGCCGGCCTGCTCGCCTTCCTGGGCCTGCAGCTCCAGGTCCTGGGCGCCCAGGGCTCGATCAACATCCCGTTCGACTCCGCGCCGGTCCGGTTCGCCCAGAGCCTGTTCGTGCCGCAGCCGCTCGCCTACGTCCTCGCGCTCGTCGCCGGTGCCGGCTTCTTCGCCGGCCGGATCTCGTTGGCAAGGGCGCGCAAGGCGGCGGGTCTCTCGTTCCGATCGACCACCTCGATCGCCGTGACCGCGGCCCTCCTGACCGTCGGCGTGGCCGCAGTCAGCTGGGTGCTATACCAGGGCACCGGCCGCGGGGTGGGCTGGATGGTGGTCCTCTTCGTCCTGCTCGTGCTCGCCTACAACTACGCGCTGACCCGCACCAAGTGGGGCCGTTCGGTCTTCGCCGTGGGCGGCAACACCGAGGCCGCCCGTCGCGCCGGCATCAACGTACGGGCCATCTACACCTCGGTGTTCGTGCTCTGCTCCACGCTGGCCGCCCTCGGGGGCGTGCTCGCGGCGTCCCGACTGGCCGCGGCCAACCAGGCGACCGGCACCGGAGACGTCAACCTCAACGCCATCGCAGCGGCGGTCATCGGCGGCACCAGCCTGTTCGGTGGGCGCGGTTCGGCGTTCTCCGCCCTGCTCGGCGTCATCGTCATCCAGTCGATCTCGAGTGGCCTGACCCTGTTGGGGCTGGGTTCGGCCTTCCGGTTCATCGTGACCGGGCTGGTGCTCCTGCTCGCCGTGGCCCTCGACTCGATCTCCCGACGCTCGCGGGGGGCACACGGCCGGGCCTGACCCGGGTCACGCCCATCGGCTAGCCTCACCGGCGTGACGACCCCGGCCGGCCGGCCCGACGACGTGCTGCGACAAGGCGTCGAGGGCCGGTTGTACGC